>CAUUFM010000007.1:0-17905 GCA_963544505.1 uncultured Lachnospiraceae bacterium
CACAGGGAGCAAAGTTTTTAGATACATCTTCCGCATTTATTCTGCATTCTATGGCATGTCCTTTAAGCTCTATTTCGTCCTGAGTTATTGAGAGTTTTTTACCCGATGCAGCCGTTATCTGTTCTTTTATTATATCAACTCCGGTCACCATCTCCGTCACCGGATGCTCCACCTGCACCCTTGTGTTCATTTCCATAAAATAAAAATGCTCTCTGTCCTTATCAAGCAGAAATTCTATTGTACCGACGGAATCATATTCAAGGTGCTTGCAAGCCCTTATTGCCGCATCTATCATACTTTCTCTTACACTCTGTGAAAGGCAGGTACAGGGTGACTCCTCCAAAACCTTTTGATTACGTCTTTGCATGGAACAGTCCCTCTCATAAAGATGCACCACGTTCCCATGTTTGTCGGCTATTATCTGTATCTCTATATGTTTCGGCTCTTCTATTAATTTTTCCATATAGACTGAGGAATCCAAAAAACACGCCTTAGCCTCGCTCCTTGCGGCATTGTAGTCGTTTTCAAAGCTTTCCTCGTTATAAACTCTTCTCATGCCTCTTCCGCCGCCGCCGCTGCTTGCCTTTATCAGTACCGGAAAGCCTATTTTTTTAGCCAGTTCCAAGCCCTCTTCGGCTGAATTTATCAGATCCTTGCTGCCAGGAACTACAGGCACATTTGCCTTTATCATCTGTGCCCTTGCCATATTTTTATCACCGAGCAGTGAAATCAGCTTAGGTGATGGTCCCACAAAAATAAGCCCGTTATCTATTACCGCTTGTGCAAAAGCGGCATTTTCACTTAAAAATCCGAAACCGGGGTGTATCGCATCACAGCCCTTTCCTATGGCCGCCTCTATAATATTGTTCATATTAAGATATGAGCTTGCAGGACTTGCAGCCCCTATGCAAACGGAATCATCAGCTAATTGAATATGAAGCGATTCCCTGTCGGCGGTTGAATAAACTGCAACCGTTTTTATTTTCAGCTCCTTACAAGCCCTGATTATTCGTACCGCTATCTCTCCACGATTGGCTATTAAAAGCTTAGTTATCATTTATTCTCCTATCAATATCAAATCTTCATCATATTCCACCATATTACCGTTCTTAGCCTTTATTTCAAGCACGGTTCCTTTTTTGGTGGATTTTATCTCATTCATTACTTTCATAGCTTCAAGGATACACAGGCAATCTCCCACTTCTATTTTATCACCCACTTCCACATAGGGTCTTGCCCCTTCTGATGCAGCCCTATAAAAGACCCCTACAAATGGAGCTTTAACCCATTCTCCGTTAACTTTATTCTCCGAATTCTCCGATTTTTCCTCTGCATGGTTGTCTTTATGTTCCTTAGGACTTGAACTTTTTTCATCGGAAAAGGATTCCATCTTTCTTTCATTAAACACGACAAGAGGAGAAGAACCATTGTTGTTTGAATATGCCTCCTTTTTCTTAAGTTTCAGGCTTATATCACCGTCTTTATAATCCATTTTGCAAACAGAGCTTTTTTCAAATATTTCAATCAGCTCTTTTATCTCTTCTATTTTCATATTTTTCTTATCTACTTTCCTATCATAATACTGATTATTTCGTCGTTTGTACCCCTCATGCCGTCACGTCCGAGTCTTCCGACATTTTTTATGGTGACCTCGACATCATCTCCGACTATTCCGTCTCCTGAACTGAAATTCTGTCCGTTTTCATACATATCCTTGCTCAAAAGCCCCGCATCTACGGCTGTGGCTATCTTGGCGGCACATGATGCCTTTGCACCGTCACACACAATTCCCGAAACTATGGCAAGAGAATTGGCGACTATGTGTTCTATCTCATCTAAGCTTGCATTATCAAGATAGGCTATTCCGGCGGCGCTTCCGGCTCCCGCACTTACCGCTCCGCAATATGCGGACAACGTTCCTATTTTGCTTTTTTGATGAATTGCCACAAGGTTTGATACTGTTAACGCCCTGTATAATTTCTCATCGCTTAAATTGTTCTCCTTAGCATAGACTATTACGGGAACCGACACTGTAATTCCCTGATTCCCGCTTCCGGAATTTATAACTACGGGCATCTCACAGCCGTTCATTCTGGCATCGGAGGCTGCGGCTGCCATACCTTTCATCTTTGACCTTATGCTGCCATCACTTTTATACAGTACCTTTCCTATATTGGCACCATAATTATTTTTCATGCCCTCAGCCGCAATATCCATATTATGCTCTATCTGCGGATCTAAAATAGGCTTTATGTCTTCAATATCCGCCGTGTCCGCAAAATCCACTATCTCCCTTATAGTAAGCCTTGATTTATCTATACTGTTTTTCTCTTCTAAAGAGCTGTTCTTTTTTTCAAATATAATATTGTCGTTTTTCTTAATCAGAACAATATTCGTATGGGTATCGACTATTTTTACCTCACAATAATCCTCTTTATGGTATGCTATTAAATCTATCTCAAAAACATGCCCCTTATCTATGTGGTCTATTTCTATCTTTGTAGATTCCATAAACGGAACTATTTTTTCTATATCCTCTTTCTTTGCAAAGGCTATCACCTCAAGCTCCAGTTCAGCATTGCCCGACACAATTCCTGCGGATACCGCCGCTTCTATACCCTTTAATCCCTTTGTATTGGGTATAAACACAGACTTCACATTCTTTATAATACTGCCGCTTACTCCTACATATATTCTGTCAGGGACATTCCCCAGATTCTTTGCGGCTACGGCAGCTGCATACGCCAAGGCAATAGGCTCTGTACAACCCATCGCAATTTTGAGTTCATCTTTAAGTATTCTTATATATTCCTTATATCTACAGTCGTCCTTATCCATACCTTTAACTCCTTATCTTCTAAGACCGATTACACCCTCTATAAACGTATTATAATGGAAAATAGGAGCTTTAGTCAATAAAATAAATTAAAATAGAACTACAAAGATGTATTGCAGTTCTAATAAATTAAAAAATATAAGCTTAATCACTCTTATAACAAACCTTGCCCGGATTTAATATCATCTTAGGGTCAAATACCTGTTTTATTCCCTGCATTAAACGCATTTGAACATCTCCTGAAAATTTTTCCAAATATTCAAGCTTCCCTGATCCTATTCCGTGCTCTCCTGAAATTAAACCTCCCATTTCATAAGCCTTATCATATATCACATCAAAGAATTCCTTAACCTGTTTTTTAAATTCTTCTTCTTTCATATCATTTGAACAGGTATAAATATGGATATTTCCATCTCCTGCGTGCCCGAAGCTTTTTACGGTAAAATCATATTTTTCACAAACTTCTTTTACAAAAATCATATAATCGGCTATTTTGCTTACCGGAACTACAACATCACACTCATCAAGCAAATCGGTTTCAGATACAATTGCCTCAAGAAAACTGCTTCTTGCAGCCATAGCGTCCTTTTGTTTTGCTTTCGTATCGGCAATGAGTACATCTATCGCACCCTCTTCAAGCAAAACTTCAGCAGCTTTTTCTGATAAATTTTCCAAATATTCGCTATCCTCTCCGTCAAATGTGAGTAATAAATACGCTCCTATATCTACACCGTCCACAACCTTCGGAAATACGGACTTGCCTATAAATCTTTCAGATACATTAACTATCTCTTTTTCCATAAACTCTATAGATTGAGGCTTAAAATTATTCAAAAAAAGTTTAGGCACTGTGTTTATACACTCGCTTAAATCCACAAACGGAACTATAAGGCTGATTGTTTCTTTAGGCATCGGAATTAATTTTAATGTAATCTCCGTAATTATCCCCAAAGTCCCCTCTGAGCCGATAATTAAATTTATCAGACTATATCCGGTACTTGTCTTTGACACATTAGCTCCAAGCTTTACTATATCGCCTGTGGGCAATACAACAGTCATAGCTTTTACATAATCCCTTGTCGTGCCGTATTTTACAGCTCTCATTCCGCCGGCATTTGTAGATACGTTACCCCCTATTGTAGCTGTTTTTTCTCCGGGATCGGGAGGATATAAAAGCCCCTGTTTTAACGCATCATTAGCCAAATCATTGAGCAATACTCCGGGCTGCACTCTAACCGCCAAATTTTCCTTATCGTATTCTATTATCTTGTTCATTTTAGTCATATCTATCATCACGCCGCCGTTAACGGCAACACCTGAACCCACAAGACCTGTTCCTGCACCTCTCGGCACAACGACAATATTATTTTCATAGCACAGCTTTAAAATTTTGGCTATATCATAAGTGTTTGTGGCATCTATCAGCACATCGGGAAAACCTTTGCCGTAAATAGGCATTTCATCGTGTGAATAATCATCACCTATATCATTTTTTGTATAAACGCCTTTTCCTACAATCTTTTTAAATTCTTCCACTAATTCCGCCGTTACTAAAGAGTATTTTTGTTCGCCCATATCCATCTCCTTATATATGACCTATTCCCATTCCTTGCACAAATCCACCCATTCCTTATATCCTGAATATCTTTCTAATTCTTCTATAGTAAGCTCAATGGCACTGTTTGCACTGCCGCACGCCGGAAAAACGGTTTTGAACCTCTTTAACGACTCATCTAAATAAACCGTCACATTATCATTTATGCCGAAAGGACATACTCCTCCAATAGGGTGTCCGATTAATTCTATCAGTTCATCAGGTGTGAGCATCTTCGCCTTTTTCGCAAATTTTGCCTTATATTTATGATTATCCACCTTTGCATCGCCTGCCGCTACTATTAAAATAGGCTCTTCTTTAACTATGAACGAAAGAGTTTTGGCTATTCTTTGAGGCTCACAGCTTAAAGCTTCAGCTGCCAATTCCACAGTGGCACTTGATACGTCAAATTCCTGTATCCTATCTTCAATACCGAACTGTTTAAAATATTCTTTTACTCTGTCTATCGACATTTCATTACCCCCTGATTTAAATATTAAAGCTCCTTTAAAAAAGCCATATAAGCCTTATATGTTTCATATATATCCGACTTTGAGCAAATTTCATAAGGGGCGTGCATAGACAGTACCGGAATTCCGCAGTCAATAACATTCATTCCGTATTTTGCCAAAATATAAGCAATCGTTCCTCCTCCGCCTATATCCACCTTTCCAAGTTCGTTTATCTGATAGGTAATGTCATTATTATCCAAAACCCCTCTTAATTTGGCTATATATTCAGCATTTGCATCATTTGAAGAATACTTTCCGCCTGAACCTGTAAACTTACAAAATCCCACACCTTTACCGAAATATGCGGAATTTTTCTTTTCATAAACTGACGGATAAAGCGGGTCATAGGCTGCATTTACATCTGATGATATCATATTCGACCCCGCTAAAACTCTTCTTAACAAAAGTTCACTATATGTCCCGTATAAATTCATTATTTCAGCTATAGTATTTTCAAAAAACCTTGAGGTCATACCTGTAGCTCCTACAGAACCTATTTCCTCTTTATCAACCAAAAGGCAAACAGATGTGGTATCAGGCTTTTTTACATCAAGTAAAGCCATAAGTGAGGTGTACGCACAAACTCTGTCGTCTTGACCGTATCCCATTACCATACTTCTGTCAAAACCGCATTCTCTTGCTCTGCCGGAAGGAACCACTTCAAGCTCTGCTGATAAAAAGTCTTTTTCATCTACATCGTACTTTTCTTTTAATATCTTTATTATGTTAGCCTTTACCTTTTCTTTTTCCTCTTTTTTATCCTTGCCTTTATTCTTTTCATTTAAAGGTCTGCTTCCTACTAAAAGATCAAGCCCCTCGCCCTCTATCACCTTGCTTGCTTTTTTATTCATTTGTTCCTGTCCCAAGTGCGGCAAAAGGTCGGTTATACAAAATACAGGATCGTCCGCATTTTCTCCTATATTTATTTCAACCTTTTTTCCGTCAGCTTTTACAAAAACTCCGTGTATGGCAAGAGGCATAGTCACCCATTGATATTTTTTTATACCTCCGTAGTAATGAGTATCAAGATATGCAAATTCCGTATCCTCCGATAAAGGATTTTGTTTTATATCAATTCTTGGAGAATCAATATGAGCACCTAAAATATTAAGATTTTTATCAAAACCGTTTTTTCCGATATTCACAAGAATAAGACTTTTTCCGTAATTATCCATATAAACCTTATCAAAGGGTTTTAATGTCCTGTTTTCTTTAATGGCAACATTTAAATCAATATATCCGTTTTTCTCAGCTATCTTAATCGCTTCGGATACACATTCTCTTTCAGTCTTGCAATCTGAAATAAAATTTATATATTTTTTGTTAAAATTTTCAAGCTTTTCAAGTTCTTTCTCATCATAAGAAAGCCATTTATTATTGTTTTCAAACATAATTCATATCGCTCCTTCATTTAATTTTATAGCTGACTGTCAAGCTGATTATCAATATTCTCATCTATCATAGTTTCCACAACCTTTGCAATACTGGCAACCCTATGCCTTTCATTAAGGTTAATAAGTCTAACACCTGAAGTAATTCTTCCAAGCACGGAAATGGATTCACAGGTCATTCTTATAATTATTCCCTCTGTAGTGATAATCATCAATTCCTGATTTTCATCTACCGCTTTGAATCCTACCACATTACCCGTCTTTTCAGTAATCTTATAGCATTTATTGCCCTTTCCGCCCCTGTTTTGAACAGAAAATTCCTCTATTTTCGTCCTTTTTCCAAGACCGAGTTCGGATACGAACAGTAAATAATCACCCTGTGTATCCATCTGCATTCCTATAACTTCATCGCCGTCATCAAGATTCATTCCACGAACTCCCATAGAAGCTCTTCCGGTAGGTCTTACATCATTTTCATTAAATCTTATACATTGACCGTATTTTGTAACTAAGAAAATATCATTATTTGAATTTGTAATCTTTACTTCTATCAATTCATCTTCATCTCTTAATGTGATGGCGGTTAATCCGGTTTTTCTCACATTAGAAAAATCTTCTACCTGAGTTTTTTTGATTAAACCGTACTTCGTAGCCATAAACAAAAATTCTCCATCATCATAATCAAGAATAGATATGACGGCGGTTATCTTTTCTTCGGGCTGTAATTGTAATAAATTAACTATCGCAGTACCTCTTGCCGTCCTTGATGATTCCGGTATTTCATAGCCCTTTAATCTATAAACCCTGCCCTTGTTCGTAAAGAACATTATATAGTGATGTGTCGTTGTTAAAAGTAAATCCTCTATATAATCATTTTCTATAGTAGACATACCTTTTATGCCTTTACCGCCTCTATTTTGACTCTTGAAATTATCTATGGACATTCTCTTTATATATCCGAGTGACGTCCTTGTAATCACTATATCTTCCACCGGAATTAAATCCTCAGTGGAAATATCTCCATAGTCAAAACCTATACTTGTTCTTCTTAAATCGGAATATTTGTCGGAAATTTTTTGTAGTTCATCTCTAATCAATGCCATAAGTTTTTTCTTATCAGATAAAATTTCCTTAAAATATGCTATTTTTTGTATAAGTTCATTATACTCGTTTTCAAGCTTTTCTTTTTCTAAGCCTTGAAGCCTTTTTAATTGCATATCTAAAATAGCCTGAGATTGAACTTCCGATAAATTGAATTTAAGCATCAGCTTTTCTTTAGCATCATTATAACTTTCTCTGATTATTTTTATTATTTCATCAATATTATCAATAGCTATAAGCAGACCCTCTAAAATATGTGCCCTGTCCTCAGCCTTTTTTAAATCATACCTTATTCTTCTTTCTACCACCTCTTCTCTGTGCTTAATGTAATATTTTAACATATCAAGAAGATTAAGCACCTTAGGTTCGCCGTTTACAAGTGAAAGCATAATTACACCGAATGAATCCTGCATCTGTGTATGCTTATATAACTGATTTAAGGTAACATTGGCATTGGCATCTTTTTTTAGATCTATATTTATTCTTATACCCTCTCTGTCGGACTCATCACTTACAGACACCGCTCCGTCAAGCTTTTTATCTCTTATCAAATCGGCTATTTTTTCAACCAATTTAGCTTTATTTACCATATATGGAAGCTCTGTCACTATAATATTACTTTTTGAATTACTCTTAGTTTCTATAGTTGATTTTGCTCTTACACGTATCTTTCCTCTTCCGGTTCTATACGCCTCTTCTATTCCTTTAGTTCCTATTATTTCAGCTCCTGTAGGAAAATCAGGACCCTTTACAATATCCAAAATATCATCAATACCAGTAGTTTTGTCATCAATATAATCATTTATCATTTTAACTGCCGCAGATGTTATCTCACCTAAATTATGCGGAGGAATGTTTGTAGCCATACCCACCGCTATACCGGTAGTTCCGTTGACTAATAAATTTGGAAAACCCGCCGGCATTACAGAGGGTTCTTTTTCTGAATCATCAAAATTCGGTACAAAATCTACGGTGTCTTTGTTTATGTCGGACATAAGCTCCATAGATATTTTACTTAAACGAGCTTCCGTATATCTCATAGCGGCAGGGCTGTCACCGTCTTCCGAACCGAAATTTCCGTGCCCGTCTATTAAAGGATACCTCGTACTCCATTCCTGAGCCAAATTTACCAAAGTTCCATAGATTGAACTGTCACCGTGAGGGTGATATTTACCCATTGTTTCACCGACAATTCTGGCACATTTTTTATGCGGTTTGTCGGAGGTATTGTTAAGCTCGCTCATAGCATAAAGTATTCTTCTTTGAACGGGCTTTAAGCCGTCTCTTATATCAGGCAATGCTCTTGATGCTATTACAGACATTGAATACTGTATATAAGAATCCTCCATTGTTTTTCTGAGGTCAACATCTTTTACTTCATCAAACTTTATATCTTCGTTATTATTCAAAATTAAGCCTCCTAAATATCCAAATTCTTGGCAAATTTGGCTCTTTCTTCTATGAATTCACGTCTCGGCTCCACCTTATCGCCCATCAATGTGGTAAAGGTAACATCTAATTCGCTTGTTGCTTCCTCATCTATTACCACTTTTTTTAATATTCTTCTTTCGGGATCCATAGTAGTTTCCCATAATTGTATAGGGTCCATTTCACCTAAACCCTTATATCTTTGAATCAGATTTTCATCTCCTCTTCCTATTTCTTCTAAAATGGAATTTAACTCATCATCATCATAAGCATAATAAGCCTTTTTCTTTCTCTCAACCTTAAACAAAGGCGGCTGTGCGATATAAATATGCCCTGTTTTAATAAGTTCAGGCATAAACCTATATAAAAATGTTAATAATAATGTACAAATATGTGCTCCGTCAACATCGGCATCAGACATTAAAATTATCTTATTATAGCGGAGCTTACTGATATCAAATTCATCGTGAATACCCGTTCCGAATGCGGTAATCATAGCTCTGATTTCTTCATTGTCTAAAATCCTTGATAATCTCGCTTTTTCTACGTTAAGGATTTTTCCTCTTAAAGGTAAAATAGCCTGAGTCATACTGTCTCTTGCCTTTTTTGCAGAACCTCCTGCGGAATCTCCCTCGACCAAATATATTTCACAATTATCCGGGTTTTTATCTCTACAGTCTGACAGTTTTCCGGGCAGACTCATTCCGTCCATTGCGGTTTTTCTTCTGGTCAGCTCTTTTGCCTTTCTGGCAGCCTCCCTTGCATTCCTTGCAAGAACCGCTTTTTCAATAATAGTCCTTGCAACACTCGGATTTTGTTCCAAAAATATTGTCAACTGTTCACTTAATATGCTTTCTACAGCACCTCTTGCCTCGCTGTTTCCAAGCTTTTGTTTAGTTTGACCCTCAAATTGAGGATTGCCTATTTTTATACTGATAATTGCGGTAAGACCCTCTCTGAAATCATCTCCTGAAAGGTTTTCCTCATTTTCCTTAATATATTTTGCACCCCTTGCATAATCATTAAAGGTTTTTGTAATAGCACTTTTAAATCCTGATAAATGGGTTCCTCCCTCAGGAGTGGTGATATTATTTACAAAGCTGTACACACTTTCAGTATAGCTGTCGTTATGCTGCATAGCTACTTCTACCGAAACTGAATCTTTTAAACCCTCACAATATATTATATCATCATAAAGCGAATTTTTTTTCTTATTTATGTATGCCACAAATTCTCTTATTCCGCCCTCATAATGAAATACCTTTGTTATTTTCTCATCTGATCTGCTGTCAGATAAAGTTATTTTTAATCCCTTTGTTAAAAAAGCTATCTCTCTTAGCCTTGAAGATAAGGTATCAAAATTGAATACCGTTTCTTCAAAAATACTTTCATCAGGCTTAAATACAACCTTTGTTCCGGTTTTTTCTTCATCTAAAGAATCTATTTCTTTAAGCTCATTTATTATTTTACCCTTTTCATATCTCTGTGTATAAATTTTTTTGTCTCTGTATATAGTTACTTCAAGATAATTAGACAAGGCATTTACAACAGATGCACCCACTCCGTGAAGCCCACCTGATACCTTGTATCCTCCACCGCCGAACTTTCCTCCGGCGTGAAGAACGGTAAAAACAAGCTCCACAGCAGGACGACCCGTTTTATGATTTATATCTACAGGTATACCTCTTCCATCATCAATAACGGTAATTACATCATCTTTACCGATATCGACCGATACATTTTTACAATATCCCGCCAAAGCCTCATCGACGGAATTATCAACAATTTCATATACCAAATGATGAAGCCCTCTAAGAGAAGTACTTCCTATATACATACCGGGTCTTTTTCTGACAGCCTCCAGTCCCTCAAGTACTTGTATTTGATCTGCTCCATACTCTGACATATTAATCCAACCTTTCAATTATTATATATAAAATTTATACTGATTTTTATCAGCATTATACCTACTAAAGATTGATTAATTCATCTTGCAGGTTTAACAGTACCGTTTTCAACATAAAACAATCTATTTATATTATAACGCATCTTTACAAAATCATCTACACCCGTACAGGTAATAATGGTCTGAATGTCTTTAATATTAGACATCAGCTGATTTTGCCTTTTACTGTCAAGCTCCGACAAAACATCATCAAGCAGTAAAATAGGCTTATCATTTTTATTCTCATCAATTAAAACAATTTCCGATAATTTAAGTGATACAATCACAGTTTTTTGCTGACCCACTGATGCAAAATGTTTAGCATCTTTACCGTTGACTATGAAAATTATGTCATCTTTATGCGGTCCTACTGTCGTGAACATCAGTTTTTTATCTCTGTCAAAAGATAAATTCAGTTTTTTTTGATAATTACTTTCATCAACATTATTAGAATAAATTATATTAATTTTATCTCTGTTTCCTGAAATATCTCTATGAACAGGTTCTATAATCTCGTTTATTTTTTTTATAAAATCCCGTCTGTAGCTGATTATTTTTGAACCGTAATTTATTAATTGACTGTCCCAAACAAACAGTGTATCCTTAATATCACTCTTATTATCTAAATTATGCAAAATTATATTTCTATTTTTTAAAGCCTTATTGTAGTTAAGCAAGGCATTATAATAATTTTTGCTGATAGAACTTAGCTTATAATCAAGCCATTTTCTCCTATCAGATGGAGAATTTCTGATAATATTTAAATCCTCAGGAGCAAAAAAAACTATGTCAACAATATCAAATAATTCAGAAACTTTAGAAATTACATACTTATTTATGGCAACACCCTTTGAACCGTTGTTTTTTAAATGAATATCAATGACAAACTCTTTATCAAGCTTTTCTATTACAGACCTTATATGTGCATCACTTTCGTTGAATTTTATCATTTCTTTATCATATCTTGTTCTTTGTGATTTTGTGGTGGCACACATAAATATAGCCTCAAGAATATTTGTCTTTCCCTGAGCATTGTCGCCATAAATTATATTGGCATTTTTATCAAAATTGACATTTCCTGTTAAATAATTTCTGAAATTTTTTATACTCAATTCTTTAATAATCATTCTATCTCAAAAACTGAATTTTCATACTCAAATTTATCACCCTTATAAAGTTTTTTTCCACGCATAAAACATACATCACCGTTTACTTTTACAAAACCGCTTAAAATCTCTTCTTTTGCGTAAGCACCTGAATCTACAAGTCCTGCCAGCTTTAAAGCTTGACCCAACTTTATAAAGTCATCTTTTATTTTTATTTTTTTCATATATCTCTTTTTAAATTTATCGGCATTACCAAATAAATATAAGTCTCCTCTTTATCCTTTATAATACAGGGTGCTTTAGATCCGTTAAAATAAATATCAACAAATTCATCATCAACCGACTTTAATATATCCAATAAATATTTAGGATTAAGACCTACAATTAAATCATTTCCCTCTTTTTTTATATCAATCTCTTCATCTAATGAGCCTATAGCTGTCTGTATAGATAGATTTAAAATACTGTCCTTAAGCTCAATTACAACAGGTTTTTTATCATTTTCCCTTATCATAAATAATGACCTGTCTATAAGTGATGATAAATCTTTTCTGTTAACATTCACTTTTATCTCCGATTCAATATTCAACATAGGATCAATATTAAAATATTCTCCGTCAATTAATCTTGTAAGTATTTTAGTATTATCAAATTCAAATGAAACATATTGATTATAACAATAAATCTCTACATTTGTTTTTGAATCGTCATCTAAAATTTTTGACAATTCCGTCAATGATTTTCCGGGAATTATTATATTATCTGAAAATTCTCCCTCTGTTTCACATTCCACAATTTTTTTTGAAACCCTGCTACCGTCTAATGACACTAAAGTCAATTTATCTTTAGAAACTTTAAATAATTCTCCTGACATTATTTTATTTTTACCGTTTATCGCAACAGAAAAAATTGTCATATTTATCGCATTTTTAAGTAAAAGCTTCGGTATTACAATTTTATTTACTTTTTCAAATTTTTTAAGTAATTCAAAACTTTCAGGATCAAGGCAATTAATATTATAATTTGTTCTTCCACAAACTATATTAGCCATAAAATTTTCGTTTGATGTTATTATTATATTTTCTTCATCAAGACCTCGTACTATATCGGAAAATACCTTTGCATCAATTGCTATGCTCCCTATTTCATCGATCACACAATTAATAAAGGTTTCAATACCCAATTCATTATCCTTTGCAATTAAAGTAAGTCCACCTTTTTCAGCTTTTATTAAAATACTTCTTTGTATGGGTAACTGTGCTTTCCCTGATATAGCTTTCATTACAATGTTTATACCCTTTAAAAGTTCTTTCTTTTCACAGCTTATTTTCATAGGATTATTAAAACCTCCTTTTTCTTTTATAATTTTAAATATAATAAAATTAAAATATTAAGTATTTAATAATTATATTTATTATTAAATATTAAATAATATAATTATTAACATTTTTAGAAATAAATATTTGACAAAAAGTCAATTTAATACTCATTTATTTGTTTAATAAGTAAATCTATGGTATTTGTAAGCGGTTTTTCAAACAAATCTTCTTCTTGTTTTAATTTGTTTTCAATATTGTTTGAACTTGCTAAAATTGTAGTGTGTGTTTTTTTGTTCATAAAGTCAGCAATAGCTGTCATTTTCATATCGGGGAGCAATGATTTAATAAGATAAGTGGCTATATGTCTTGCATCTGCAATTGATTGTACTCTGCTTTTTCCGGTAATTTCACTCGGAGATATTCTAAAATGTCTTGCCACCACACTGATTATTTTTTGAGGAGTAATAACATCTGTGCTTTTATTGTTAACCATATCCTTTAATACGGTTTTTGCAAAATCTACAGTCAGTTCACATTTTTCTATATTTGAAAAAGCAATTACCTTTGTTAAAGCTCCTTCAAGCTCTCTGACATTGGCTGTGATGTTGCTCGCAATATATTTTAAGACATCATCATCAACAAAAATTTTTTCAAGTTCTTCTTTTTTCTTTAAAATCGCAACACGCATTTCATAATCCGGTGGAATAATGTCCGCTATAAGTCCCTGTGAAAAACGTGAAGTTATTCTTTCATTAAGAGTTTTTAATTCTTTAGGAGGTCGGTCAGATGATATTACTATTTGTTTATGATTTTGATATAAGGTATTAAATGTATGGAAAAATTCGTCCTGAATTCCCTCTTTATCAATAATAAACTGTATATCGTCTATGAGTAATATATCATTATTTCTATATTTTTCTCTAAATTCATTGATTGAAGCATTATTATTACGTCCAATTGCATCAATTAAGTCGTTTGTAAAAAATTCACTTGTTATATAAAGAACCTTTTTTTTAAGATCTTTTCTTAACACATAGTGTGCGATTGATTGCATAAGATGTGTTTTACCAAGACCCACTCCTCCATAAATGAACAAAGGATTGTATTCACAGCCCGGTTCTTTTGCCACCGCTTTTGCAGCTTCACAGGCGAAGCTGTTATTATTACCCTTAACAAAACTTTCAAATGTATAATTTTCATTTAAGTTTGCATCTATATAATTATAATTGATATTGGATAAAAAAGCGTTATTATTAACATCTTCTATTTCATTTTTTGAAAATTCTTCTGTATTTTCTGATAAATTGAGCAAATCGGCTGCTTTTATTACTAATTTTATAGAGTTATTTTTTAAGTAAAATTTTAATTCTTCAATAATCTGGGTATAGTATCTTTCTGTAACTATTTGGGCAGAATTTATGTCGGCGGCGGAAATAAATATTGTCTTTCCTTCTATTTTATTTATCATCAAAGGTTTCAGCCACGTTTCAAATGTTATGTCGTATAAATCCATTTTATTTTTTACACGAAGTAATATAATATCCCAATCCTGCTTAGACAGTTCCATAATTGATACCCCCTTTTCATATGATATACCTTAGTGATTTGCCTATATTATCTATATTGAAAGTAAGCTTTCATATAGATAATATAAGCAAATCATTTTATAATTTTATAACAAATTTATAATTTTTTCAACTATTATTAAGTTTAAGAAATTATTGACATTTTTTTAGCTAAGTAAATCCATATATAACGTTGATTCAATAAAAATGTATTTAAATGTTTTAATTATTTTAAACTTTTATTGTCAAAATTTATATATCTGAAAATATAGTATATAGGCTATTTAAAATTTTTATCTAAAAGATTATTGACATATTGACATAGTTATTGACATTAATATATAAAAGTATTGTATTATTGTTTTAATTTAATAAAACTAAAAAAATAAAAGAATTAAATCAGAAAATTCGGCTAAATTTTTTATCTATTATTGATTAGTTTAGCGATTTATTATAAAATAAATTTGAAATAAAAAGGTGGAAATCCACCTAAATTATTCTTGTGATATAGCTGAAGGAGATTGGAAAAAAATGGCTAAAAGTATTGAAGAACAAATTGAGGATATTGCTAAAAAGTGGTTATCAAAAGATAAAAGCATAAAGTATTACACAAAAACAGAAAGTATCAACCACGAAATTGAACAAGCTCTAAAGCAAGCACCGTCTAAAAACGGTGGGAAAGGTACGAATTTTCCGGATATAAAATTATTTATTGAAACGAAAAAAATGAGAAAGATACCTGTGATGATAGAAGTAAAAGGTATTAAAGGGAGTTTCATTAAGGAAAATGCAAACGGAGAAATTGATAATTTAACAAAAGATAATAAACCTAACTACACCAACATAAATAAGTTTGCTGTAAATGGAGCAGTGCATTATGCAAATGCTGTTTTAGATTATACCTCTTCATATGATGAAGTCATAGCAATAGGAATTAACGGGTATAAAAACAGTGATAACACTGTTCAAACTCAGATAGGCGTTTACTATATATCAAAAGTAAATTATAAAATTCCTAAAAAGATAGGTGAATTTTCCGATTTTTCTTTTCTTTATGCGAAAAATCAAGACACATTTATAGAGCAAATAGATGGGTTGAATTTAACAGAAGAAGAAATTGAAGCAAAAGCTAAGGAATATGAAAATCAGATTGAGGAGAAATTAAAATCCTTAAATCAAAAAATGCAAGATGATTTACAAATTTCCGTCGGCTCAAGAGTTGAACTTATTACAGGAATGATAATGGCTGGGCTTGGTGTTGAAAATAAAGTTTCACCATTAGAAATTACTGATTTAAAGGGAAATAATGCAACAAAAGACAATGACGGAGTAGTAATTATTAACAAAATTTCATCGTTCTTGGAAGAAAAGAATTTACCGAGTGAAAAGAAAGCAATGATTATAAATGATCTGTCAAGAGTTTTTATCTACTCTGATTTATGGAAAGCTGTAAATGGAGAAAGTAAACTCAAGACAGTCTATACAAATGTCAAAAATAATATAATGCCTATCTTCACATCAGCAAAGCATTTAGACTTTACGGGAAAGTTATTTAATGTTTTGAATGAGTGGGTGGATATTCCCGATAGTGATAAAAATGATGTAGTAATGACACCAAGATACGTTACCGAGTTGATGGCAAAACTTTGTATGATAAACAAGGATAGCTATGTTTGGGACTTTGCGGTGGGAAGTGCCGGATTTTTGATTTCTTCAATGAAACTTATGATTAAGGATGCACAAGATAGGATAAACAGTCCTAAAAAATTATTTGAAAAGATAGTAAAAATCAAATCCGAACAATTACTTGGAATTGAAAAAAGAGCTGACATTTACCTTTTAGCCGTACTTAATATGATTTTAATGGGTGATGGTTCATCTAATATTATTCATAAGGACAGTTTGAAAGAATATGACGGTAAATATGAACAGGGGAAGCTTAAAGATAAAGACTATCCTGCAAATGTATTTTTATTGAATCCGCCATATTCAGCAGATGGAAAAGGCTTTATATTTGTGAAAAAAGCATTCTCAAAAATGAAAAGTGGAAGAGCTACTATTTTGATACAGGAAAATGCGGGTAGTGGAAACGGCTTGCCATATACAAAAGATATATTAAAAAAGAATACTCTTATTGCAAGTATTCATATGGCAGACATATTCAGAGGGAAAGCAGGTGTACAAACGGCAATCTATGTATTTGATATTGGAAAGCCGCATAACGAAAAGCAATTAGTTAAGTTTATTGATTTTACTAATGACGGTTACACAAGACAAAACAGGAAAAAATCATCTCAAAATGTAAATTTGAAGAATACTGACAATGCAGTTGAACGATATGCTGAAATAGTGGATTTGGTTTTATATGGTAAGAGCTATTTAAATTATTTTACTGAAGATGAATATTTTGAAGAAAGAGGGTACTTACTTGGGAAAATAGTCAGCCCTCGCTTAGAAAAACTTGAAGAAGAGTTTTTAGAGAGTGGGGGCGAATGGAAAAACTTCCCTATTTGTAAATTGTTTAGAAAGGTAAAAACAAAGGCATTACCTTATAAGGCAGGAGATTTAAAAAATAAAAATGATGAGGTGTATTCTTTACCTGCATTGACAGCAGGGTTAGAAAATCAAGGATTAGCTTATTATGTTTCAAGAGATAATGCTACTATTCTAAAAAATGTGATTAGCGTATCTGCAAATGGTGCAAATACAGGAGTGATGTTTTATCAACCAAATGAATTTACCGTCTTACAAGATAGCTATGCAATAGAGTATAAAGATAGAATTTTAAATAGCAAAGAATATTTATTTATACTTTCAGCATTACAAAAAACAATTAGATTTAGATTTGATTGGTCTAATAAAGCAGGTTGGGAAAAAATTAAAAGTGAGGAGATAACATTACCATTTTTAAATGTTGAGATATATTTTTCCTATATGGAAAAATATATCGAGGAACTTGATGCGTATCTTGTGGCAACCGGACTTAAAAATTATAATTTGACTAAATATGATAAAAAAGTGCTTGACAAGTTTAATGAATTATATGAAAATGCACCAGAGACCAGAGACCAGAGACCAGAGACCAGAGACCAGACAGCAAGAATAGAT
>CAUUFM010000008.1:0-14855 GCA_963544505.1 uncultured Lachnospiraceae bacterium
TCCGGACACCGTGTCTACAAGTTAGACTTTATTTTTAACCTCCGGACACCGTGTCCACAAGTTAGACTTTCTCTTTAACCTCCGGACACCGTGTCTACAAGTTAGACTTTATTTTTAACCTCCGGACACCGTGTCCACAAGTTAAACTTTTTCTTTAACCTTTCGTAATTTCTGAAACTGACGGCAACTGCCGTCACCTTGTGTGTTTTTACTGACGGCAACTGCCGTCATTCCTTAAAATTTATATTGTTATAAAATGCAAACTGTTTATTCCCTATAAAAAATCAAAATCCAACAAATCATTTTCACTTTTTATCTCTTCCGAATGGTTGTCCATATTATTTATGACAGTATTACTTTCAAGGACTGCAATTATTTTACTTGATACCTCTTTCGCTATTATATCTGCAATATTAAAATCCTGATTTTTATCTTCAGCAAATTTATTTATTGCTTTTATTAAAATCTGTTGTTTTGATATACTTCTATCCAAATTTTGTAAATATTCATAAGCTTTTTTATCTTCCTCGTTCTTAAGATAAAACCTTAATGTATATTTCTTCTCTTCACACATAATATTTATTTCTTACGCTCTCTGCAAAGTGCCATATAGGCAAAATATTCAAACCCTTTTGCATTTGCGTGTATATCATTATTAAAAAACACTCTTTCAGTATTATAATTTCCAAAATTTTCAATAATTTTCGCTCCTCCTCCCATAAAATAAAGCTTCATTAACTTTTCATTGTATCCTGTGTCATTTAGTTTATCGAATATCTCTTTAACATATTCCTTGCTGCATTTTTTCATTTCATCAAGATACTCATTTGCTACATCTGCTGTTCCATTTATCAAATATGAATTTAACAAGCTTTCCGGAAATTCAATCTCAAATTTATCAAGTATCGCATTATGTATCTTTACCGCACACTGATGCACTCCCATAACTTCAGTAAAATACTGTCCTTCTTTAGTTTTTCCGTCCATCAAATACATCATATTCATTGTTCCGTTGCCTATATCAACAACTAAATTTAATCCCCTATACTCTCTTAAATTTTCCGCCACAGCCGCATAACATTGCGGCATTACGGTACATCCTGTTATTTCCACAAAATAATTTTGTCTTTTATATGAAAACGAAATATTTTTATTCTTGGTCAGATAATTCTTAAAATTATCTTTTTGATTGCTCAACCATTTCATAGGTAATCCTACCGCCAAATGTATTCTTGCCTGATTTATACCCCTTTTCCTTAACTCCTTTGCTATAGCGGCTATGGTTAAAACATAAAAATCATTGTCTTTTAGCTTATCAGGATTATATAGCTTATGACTTTCATTTAACACATAATATTTTCCGTCATAGAATAAATAATCGCTATTCATTACCGGCTCTTCATTTTTTTCAGTAACTGAATTGCTAAAAACTGTATTAACCGTTTTTATATTTCCAAAGCCGTGATCTATTCCCAATATCACACTGTTATCAGGAGCTTTTAATTCTTTCATTTACACCTCCAATTTTTTCCAATATCCGAAAAATTTTTAAATAATATAAAAAAATCTTATCCATCTATCTTGTTATTAAAATAAAAGATTGGATTAGATATGATTAGATATGATTATATATTTTTTATGTATTTAAATTCTTATTTAATATCCTGTTATTAAATAAAAAATAAAGTTATTAAATAAAAATAGAGTTATTAAATATAAAATATATAAAACAACTCTATTTATCCGTTATAAAAATTCATATTTCAGTGAAAACTACGCATCTTTGCTAAAGTATGATTATGCTTATATTCCCACTGAGATTTGTTTTGCAATAATGCTTAAATCTTATACAATCATACTTCTGTAAACTTTTTCATTTGCAGAAGTATGATATTTTAAGCTCCATATAATCCATACTGAACCATATTTTGATAATAACTGTCAATAGTTGATACAGCATTGTACAAACAAGCTAATAAATAACTTTTTATATTACGTATCTGCACTGTTTGCCCGGAAAGGCATTCAAAAACATAGTCTATATGTCTGTATCTCAACAATCCAAACTGTTGCTTTACCTGCGATGCATATCTTTCCTTTTTAGCAATTATGATTTTTTCATCATCATTTAACACTAATACATCAGTTATTAATTGTACTATTCCTAACAGCTTATCTCTTTCATACTTCTGTACTAAATCAATAAAGCCGATATCTTGCATTACTTTTGATCTTATTTGCAAATACCTATCATAATTACTTTTGTTATCAGTTTCTTGTTTAAAGTCTATTACTATTTTTTCTTTTTTTATGTCATTTTTCTCTTCTAAATTATCATCATCTTTAGATTTATCTATAATATATTCAGGTTCATCATAATAATTTTGCGGAACAGCATATAATATATTCTTTTTTCCTAACCCAAGCCGTACATTTTCTAAAAGTCCAACTCCTACAAGCACTTGTTTCAATAAGACGGCTTTCTGCCTTGCACAGCCTATTATCTCTCTTATATCCTCTATGCCTAAAGGAATTCCTTTACAATCATCATTACAAGATTGTTTTTCCAATATATAATAATATAATTTCTTGGCATCATCACTTATCCTGTTCAACGCAAAATTCACATAGTTTCCCATAATATTTTTCTCCTTATTATTTAAAATAAAATAAGGATTAGATATTCAGTTGTTTGTTCCTGCACAACAGAATTGCTAATCCTTAAATCCCCTCGACAAAAGCCGGGCGAGGCGTATATTCAGTTTTTATGGCGAACAGTTTATGCTTCACTGTTTTTTAGGTATATTTTATCGCAAGCGAATATCCTTACACGCTCAAACTTCATAAGTCACCATTGTGCGGTGTACTATGATTTCTCTGTAAAATAACGTTAGAAAAATATTTATCAAATATCCTTGATATTTTCTAAATAATTTTGAAATATCTAACTTTAATTTTACACTATGTTTTTTTTATGGATATTGTAAGAGTTGCACTCTATATCAGAGTTTCCACTGAAGAGCAGGTACACGAGGGTTATTCCTTAGAAGCTCAAAGAAAACATTTATTAGAATATGCAAAGAAAAATAATTATTCTGTTGTTGATGTGTATGCTGATGAGGGCATAACAGCAAGAAAATCATATAAAAAACGCAAGGAATTTATGCGTCTTATTTCCGATGTGGAAACCGGCAAGATTGATTTAATTCTATTTATCAAACTTGATAGATGGTTTAGGTCTGTTGCTGACTATCACAAAATCCAAGAGGTTTTAGAGGCAAACAATGTAGGTTGGAGGGCTACTACGGAGCAATACGACACCACCACAGCCGGAGGGCGTTTATATGTAAATATTCGCCTTGCCGTGGCACAAGATGAAGCCGACCGCACCAGCGAGCGTATCAAGTTCGTTTTTGAAAGAAAAGTAGCTGAAAACGAGATAATCAGTGGTACAATCCCGCTTGGATACAGAGTAGAGAATAAAAAACTGGTAATAGATGAAGAGGGAGCTGAAATTGTACGTTTCGCTTTTGATACCTATTTAGCACTTAGAAGCAAAAGAGCAACCGCTTTTAAAATGAAAGCTATCTATGGAAATAAATTTACTTATAAGGTGGTTGATACGCTGTTAAAGAACGAAAAATATATAGGCAAATACCGTAATAACCGCGAGTATTGCCCCCCTATTATTGAAAAATCTATTTTTGAAGAAGCTACAAAGATAAATAAAACCGGTGCCAGTCGTTGCTTCTCCAAAAGAGAGCAATACTTTTATATATTTTCCGGACTTTTGTTTTGCCCTGCGTGTGGTCGCCGTCTTGGCGGAGTTGGTGTGAATAAGGAAACATTTAATTACCGCTACTACCGCTGTAATAGATACGCCTTGGATAAGATTTGCTCCTGCAAAACAAAAGTAAATGAGGCAAAGCTGGAGAAATATTTGCTTGACAATATCGCGGAAGAGGTCGAAAAGTACCGAGTAGAGTATGAATTGAATATAAAAATAGCCAAAAAGCCTACTTTTAATAAAACGGCGATAGAGGGGAAGTTGGCAAGGCTTAGAGAGTTATATATAAATGAGCTTATAGAGATTGACGACTACAAAAAAGAATATGAATCCCTCCACTCTGAATTGAAAAAGATAGAAAGCCAAATAGGAAAAAAAGAAAAAGACTTTTCACAGTTAGAGGCTCTTTTACAATCAGATTTTAGGGATATGTACGCCTCTCTTGATAACGAAGGAAAGCGTGCTTTGTGGTGTACTATCATTGAAAAGATTATACAAAATGAGGGTGGAGGTTATGATATTTTTTTTAAGTGATTTTTTGTACTTATGTTACTTTATCATTGGGACCTAAAAGCCCTATGATTTCTCCTCTTTCAACCTGAAGATTAAAGTCTTTTAAAGCGATTGTTTCTTTATATTGTTTCATTAAATGTTCTACTGAAACTACCATAATTTCCCTCCTTTGATATGGCGGTATACTAAATTAAATTTCCAAATAATTCTTTGTAAGAAACAGGCTTATTATAGCGGGTTTTTGCTTGGCTGTCCACACAAGCGCGGATATTTCTTTGGAGTGTTTTTAATTTTTTCTATAGAAATCAGCACTCTGTTATAATCTGTATCCTTTATGGTAAAATATATTGTTTTCTTTATTTCACCGCCAAGAACTTTAATTGCAGTCTTAGAAGCCTCTATTTCTTCATCAGCTCCAACAGCTTTGTAGGCTACAAATTTTCCGCCAATCTTTACATAAGGCAGGCAATATTCACTTAGGGTAGGCAGGGCTGAAACCGCCCTTGACACACATAAATCAAAGTTCTCTTTATATTTGCCTTTTGCCTGCAACTCTTCAGCACGAGAGTGGATAGTAGCTATATCTTTTAATTCAAGTTCTTCTATTAATTCATTTAAGAAATTCAGCCTTTTATTAAGTGAGTCCAGTAACAATACCTTAGTTTCAGGATATACTATTTTAATCGGAACTCCCGGAAATCCTGCACCTGTACCTATATCAAGTATACTCATAGGCATAGTCATATCCGTTACTTTGGCTATCATAAGACTGTCTACAAAATGCTTTATTACAAACTCTTCATAGTCTGTGATTGCCGTAAGATTCATTACTTTATTTTTTTCTATTACCATTTCATAAAATCTATAGAGTTTATCGCATTGTTCAGAAGTTATTGTTATTCCTTCGTTTTTAAGTTTTTTTATTATAAGTAATTTATCCATCAGTTCTCCTTTTGCAATCTTATCATTTCTCTGACAGTTTCAAATATATACGGTTTAAGAGCCTTTATAGGTACAGGCTCATTATAAATAACGACACTGTAGCGTATTTTCATTATTCTACACTATTTTTTAATTTATTTCTACTTTTTTATATTGACTGTCAGCCATTTTTTTGGAATACAATTTTTTATCTCAAATTACCGTTAGTCATAATTAGTTTATTGGAAGGAATCTTTTATTATTTCATAGGGTTGATTTTTTATATTTAAGGGTATATGATTTAGGGGTAACAAAAAGAGCGGATATTGACTGCATATTTTTATATCAAGGGAGATAATATGATAGGAAATGAGATTTTAAATAACCCTTATTTAAATAAGGGTTGCGGTTTTACACATAAGGAAAGAGAAGAGCTTAATCTTGTAGGCTTGCTTCCGCCCGTTGTTCAAAGTATTGAAGAACAGGCAGAGCAGGCATATCGGCTTTTTTTATTAAAAAGTACGGACTTAGAAAAAAGAGAGTTTTTAATGGAGCTTTTTAATACAAATATAAGGCTTTTTTATTATCTTTATAATGAGCATTTAACAAAGCTTAATCCGATAATTTATACACCTTTGGTATCAGATGCCGTTGAAACATACAGCAGTCGGTTTGTAAGCACTAAAGGAGCTGCTTTTTTAGATATTAATTATCCTGAAAACATTGAAAAAACGCTTAAAAATGCGGCGGATAAAAGAAATATTCGTCTTATTGTCGTAACTGATGCACAAGGGATACTTGGAATAGGCGACTGGGGTGTAAACGGCGTTGAAATTGCCATAGGAAAGCTTATGGTATATACTGTAGCTTCAGGAATTGACCCCTCCGTTGTTCTCCCGGTAGTAATTGATGTCGGAACGGATAATGAAAAGCTTCTTAATGATCCCTTTTATCTCGGGAATAAACATAAAAGGGTTACAGGAGAAAAATATGACAGTTTTTTAGATAGGTTTGTGAAGACATCTTTTAGGCTTTTTAAGGATTTGTTCCTGCATTTTGAGGATTTTGGAAGAAATAACGCCGCAAGGCTTTTAAATAAGTATAACAAGAGCCTGCCTGTTTTTAATGATGATATTCAAGGAACAGGAATTGTGGTACTTTCAGCTGTTTTTGCAGGGTTAAAAATAAAAAAAGAAAAATTAACGGATCAGATTTATATTTGTTTCGGTGCCGGTTCTGCCGGTTGCGGTATTGCAGACAGGGTAATGACCGAGATGATAAGATGCGGTCTGGATAAAGAACAAGCCTACGAAAGATTTTTTATGGTTGACAGGTGCGGGTTGATTTTTGACGATATGCCCGATTTAACCGAAGAGCAAAGACCCTTTGCCAAGAAACGCTCGGATTTCGGAAATGCCGACAGCCTGACGGATTTATCTGAAATAGTAAAGATTACCAAAGCTACCATAATAGTGGGAACCTCTGCTAAAGAGGGGGCATTTACAAAAGAGGTTGTTTTAAATATGCTTGAAAATACTGAAAGACCTATGATTTTTCCTATCAGCAATCCTACAAAAAAGGCTGAAGCTAAAGCTTGTGATATTATCAGATACAGTAAAGGTAAAGCCTTAGTGGCTACAGGGACATTATCTGCTCCCGTAGAGTTTGACGGTGTTATATATAAAATAGCTCAAGCCAATAATGCACTTATTTATCCGGGATTGGGGCTCGGTATGCTGGCATCAAAGGCAAGACTTTTAACAGATGAAATGATTGCATCTGCCGCGTACACGTTAAGTGATTTTGTGGACGTTAAAAGTATAGGAGCATCGCTTCTTCCTGACTTTGAAAGGCTTAGAGAAATTTCTATAAGTGTCGGAACTGCTGTTTTTGATAAGGCAAGAAAGCAGAATCTTGCAGGTTGTGATAAGGACATAAGCGAAGCCATAAAAGATAATATTTGGGAACCGTACTATTAGATTGTCAGACTGAAAATATATAAAATAAGAATTAAAGAGGATATATAAATGGGACTTAATGTAGTTTTAGTGGAGCCTGAAATTCCACAAAATACGGGAAACATCATCAGAACCTGTGCCAATACGAAAGCAAAGCTTCATTTAATAAGACCGCTGGGGTTTTCATTATCTGATAAGTATCTGAAAAGGAGCGGACTTGATTATTTTGATATTGCCGATATTTCATATTATAATTGCTTTGAGGAGCTTTATGACAGATTTAAAAGCTCGCAATTTTTTTATTCTACAACTAAGGGTAAAAATAAGTACACTGATGTTAATTATAATGATGAGTGTTTTTTGGTTTTCGGAAAAGAAACAAGAGGGTTGCCCCCTGATTTAATTGAAAAAAATCTTGATTATACGATTAGAATTCCGATGATTGATAATGAGAATGCAAGATGTCTTAATCTTGCAAATTCTGTCGCTGTTGTTCTTTATGAGGCATTAAGGCAGCTGAAATTTTTTGATATGATTTAGAGCACAAAAATCTTTTAATTTTTAAGTGAGATATAAATATATTTAAGAAAGAGGAAACTATAATAAATGAAAGATTATATTAAGAGGATAAACAGAAAACTTATACATAAGAGTCGAATCTTTACATATTATGAGGACGAGATGCAGACAAATACAGGACATATTTCTCATTTTCAAACCATTGAGCATAAGGGGGCTGCCGCTATTGTTCCGGTTCTTGAAAACGGAAAGATAGTTATGGTAAGGCAGTTTAGAAACCCTATTTCAAGAAATGTACTTGAAATACCGGCAGGCGGAAGAAATTCTGCTGAAGAGCCTACGAAAACCTGTGCTCTTAGGGAGCTTGAAGAGGAAACCGGCTATAAAGCTTCTGATGCACAATTTCTAATAAGCTATGGACCGGCGTTTGCCTACAGCAGCGAAATTATTGATATTTATGTGGCACACAATCTAAAAAAAGGTAATCAGCATTTTGATCCTGATGAGTATGTGGAAGTTGAGGAATGGGAAATAAATGATTTATGCGAATTGATTTACACAGGAGAAATAAAGGACGGAAAGACTATTGCCGCTATTTTAGCATATAAGGATAAATATTTATAAAACAAATAGGAGCATTATGGCTTTAATAAAATATTTTGTGGGAAATGTGGCGAGCGGAAAATCCGCCGGAATGTATGATTATTTATTAAAAACATCGGATATAAGCAGTAACCGTTCAAAAAAATTGATTATCATTGTACCTGAACAGTATTCTATCAAGGCACAGGAAAGTCTTCTTAAAATTAGTAATAAAAAGGCGATATTATCTCCGGAAATTTACAGTTTTAAAAGGCTTTCAGGAGAAATCCTTGATAAGAACGGGGCAGGCTCTTTAAAAAAGATGGACGATATAGCAAAAATAATATTGTTGCGTCGTTTATCCGATAAGCTTAAAAGCGATGATGATTTTCAGATAGATCTTAAAAAATCAAATAATATAGCGGCAATAAAAGCTGTAATATCGGAATTTGAGCAGTATGCGGTAAGTGACGACGATATTACATCTGTTTTAGATACCCTTGATGAAAATATGCCCGATTACAAAAGGCTTAGTTATATACAAAATGTGTATAAGGAATATCGAAAATTTTGTTTTAAGAATGATTTATGCTTCGACACTTTATTAAAGGCAATAGATATCGTAGAAGAAACAAGGCTGTTTAAGGACGCAATTATTGCCTTTGATGAGTTTAACGGCTTTACATTATCACAGCTTAATATGATAAGGGCACTTAATAAACAGGCATCGGAACTTATTTTTACCTTAACTGTGCCTAATATTGATATTTTAAAATCCGGATTTATAAACTATGATAATGATAATCGGCTTTTTTATCCGTCAATCAGAACCTATTTCACATTAAAAAAATATTTTGAAATCGACGGAAAATATAGAGAGGAGTTTTCAGTTTTTGATAAAAGTTCTCTTAATAATCACCAAGAATTGATAAGAACCTGCTTTTTAAGGAATAATAAAACAGTTACAAAAAAGAAAAATGAAAATGTCTTTTTGATAAATGAGAGCAGTATAGAAAATGAGCTTAAAGTCGTTTGTGCCGAAATAAAAAATTTGGTAGTAAATTACGGATATTCCTATAAAGACATTGCAATAGTGACAGCTGATATTCAAACATATGAAAGGCTTGTTTTTGAGCTTGGTAAAAAGTATGATTTGCCCTTTAATACGGATTTTGCAGATACTGTTTTAGAAAATGTTCTGACCTTATTTTTACTTAATTGCTTAGATGTCGTAATAAATGATTTTACAGCCTTTTCCGTAATAAAATTTATGAAAAATCCGCTTGCAATGTTTGATTATCATTATGTGGAGCTGTTGGAAAACAGGGCATTAAAGTTTAATATAGGAACTAAGAGCTATTTTTTAAGTATGGTTAATACAGATGAGAATATAAAAAGGCTTTTTGAGATATTAAAGCCGTTAAACAGCCTTTGCAATGAAGAAAAGATAACGGCAGGACAGATAGCCTCTGCAATAAAAGATATTTTAAGCTATGATTTTATAGTAAACAGTGCCAAAAGGCATTTAGAAGTTTTAAAACTTGATAAAGATACATACATAAATGAAATAAATACAAGCTTTGATGCTATAATAAATTTACTTGATACAATAGAATTTCTCTTAGATACAAGCTTTTTGACGATAGAAGAATTTAAAGAAATACTAATATCGGGACTTAAAAACTTAAAAGTGGCAAAGCCTGTGCAAAGGCTTGACTGTATTGTTATAAAGGATATGCTTAGGAGTAAGCACAGAGGAGAATATAGGGCTGTATTTTTGCTTGGAATGAATGATACGGTTCTGCCTATGCCAAAAAGCATTAACGGATTGTTTTCAAACACATTAAGACAAAGCTTTTATGATAATGATATTATTTTATCCGATAATGAGGAGCAGGATATATTGGTTCAAAGCTTTGAGCTTTATAGAAGTTTAATTATGGCAAAGGATAGGCTGTATTTATCCTACCCTTTAAGCAATGAGCTTAATGAAGAGTTAAAACCCAGTTATTTTTTATCTATGCTTGAGCAGATTTTTGAGTTTAATTCTTTAGATACAAGACTCTTAAAGCTTATATTAGATGAGGAGATATCAAAGGATAATAAAAAATATATAGAATATTTTGATATAAAAGCACTTATAGATAAAGATATTTCAGCTGATTTATATAAGAAAGACAAGAGTATAAGTCAGTTTGAAAGCTTTGCCGCCTGTCCCTTCGCTCATTTTTTGAAGTACGGCTTAAAGCTTACGCAAAGAGAGCTGTATAAGCCAAGCAATATTGATTATGGCAATTTGTTGCATCTGTCAATGAAAAATATTCAAAATGCTTTAATTAAGGAGGGAAAAAGCTTCGGAGAACTGAGTTCAGGTGATATAAGCAGACATTTAAGCTTTGCAATAGATAATGCTGTTAATGAAAACCGATTAACCTCAATAAAAAACACTGAACTTGAAGATAATAAAAACAGGATAAGAAAAATAATAAATACCACCTTATTATTACAGAAATATCAGGAGGAACAGGGAGGATTTAAGCTTTTTGAATGTGAGTATAAGTTTTTGCTTAAACTTAAGAACACTAATATTTTCGGAATAATAGACAGAATAGATTTATCAGGGGATAAAATTAAGATAACCGACTATAAAAGCAGTGCACACGACCTTGATTTGACGAAGCTTTATTACGGTTTGCAAATGCAGCTTCCTATTTATATAAAAGGGGCTATATCCGAGATTGAAAAAAAATACAATTTAAAGTTATCTCCCGGAGGTATTTTTTATTATCAAATGGCTGATCCTGTTATTGATTTATCTGACAGTAAAAAAAGTATTGATGATAATTTAATTGATGAAAAATTAAAGAACAGTCTGCGATTATCGGGGATTTTTGATGCAAGTATCGAAAATGTAAGAGCACTTGATAAAAATATGATAGATGAAACCGGCGATGAGGCGGCATTTGCAAGCGGTATTAAATCAAGCGTGGTGCATTTATCTACAAAAAAAGATGGAAAGTTCAGTGCGGTAAGTCGAGTTTTCAGTAGGAATGATATGGAAAACATAATAAATCATAGCGTAGATATGGCGGAAGAATTTAACGAACAGATAGAAGCCGGAAATATTGCCGTCTATCCTGTAAGATATAAGAGTTTTGATGCCTGTGCTTATTGCGGCTATTCAAATATTTGCAGAATTGATGATAAAAAGGAATATAAGAATTTAAATGATGTCGGAATTTATAGCTTTATTAAGGAGAGCTGAATGGGTGTGGAATTTACTGAGGAGCAGAAAAGTGCAATTACAAAAAAGGGTCAAAATATTCTGGTAAGTGCTTCGGCAGGGTCAGGTAAAACCTCTGTTTTAATAGAAAGAATAGTACATCTGCTTGAAAATGAGAAAGATTTAAGTTTATCAAGTTTTGCCGTTATGACATTTACAAGGGCAGCCGCATCGCAGATGAAAGAGCGACTGTCTAAAAGGATAAGTCAGAAGATATCAGAGGGGAATGATGTAGGATACTGGCAGAAAATATTATGTGAGCTTCCTATGGCGAATATAACCACTATTGACAGTTTTTGTAATAGTATTGTTCAAAATAATTTCTATAAAATTCGCCAAAACAATATAGGTTTAGATGTCAATTATAGTATAATTGACATTGTTGATTTAAACATATTAAAAAATGAAATCTTAGAAGAGCAGCTTAAAGAAATGGAACGTAAAAGAAAACAGTTGCTCACGGATTATTTTGAGGAAAGGCTTTTATCAGACAGATTAAAAGAAATAATTTTAAAAATATCCGATTTTTGTGACAGTGAGCCGTTTTGCGATGAGTTTTTAGCTTCGATTGAGGATATGTACTCGTATAATATTGATGAGGACAATAAGGCTTTAAAAATTTATGCCGGTATTTATCATAAGAATCTTAATTATTCAGAAAATTTTGAGAAGATAAGGCATTTTTTTATAAAAGATGCAGAGATTGAAAGTTTAAGAGATATTGCCCAAGCTTTGATAATTGAAGTAAGAGAGTTCAGGAAAAGATTATTATTAAAAAAACTTGAAAAAGGGCAGATAAGTTTTTCCGATTTGGAGCATTTTGCACTTGATATTTTGATAGACAGAAAAGATAAGATATCTATGCCAAGCAGCATTGCAAAAAGCTATCGGAGGTTATTTAAATATATTTTAGTAGATGAATATCAGGATTCCAATTTTGTTCAGGAAGAGCTTATAAACAGCATTTGTAGCGGCAATAACTTGTTTTTAGTGGGCGATTTAAAGCAGAGTATTTATGGTTTCAGACAGGCAAGATGTGAACTTTTTTCAAACAGGCTTAATGATTATAATTCAGGTAGAAACGGAACTGTAATTTATTTATCCAAAAATTTCAGATCGGACGGCAGAATATTAGATTTTACCAACAATATCTGTAAACAGATAATGGACGGAGAGAATTACAGTATTCACTATGATGAAAAACAAAGTCTTGTGAGCGGAACAGATGATTGTAATAAGGAGGGATTTGCCGTTTCCTGTTTGTTTGTGGCTAAAGGTTACAGTTATATTCCCTGTGACAATATTTCTAAGCACAGACAGGCTGCAAGGCAAATTTGTAAAAAAATAAAAGAGCTTTATGAAAACGGACATAAGTACAGTGATATTGCTATTTTATTAAGGTCATTAAGCGGAAAGCTCTATGATTATATAACAGCCTTTGAGGAGTTTAATATTCCCTATGATATAAAGAATAATACCGCTTTTTTATCAAATACGACTGTTAGAACCTTGATTGATTATTTAAGGATAATTGACAATTCCCTTCAGGATTTGCCGCTGTGTTCTTCTATGCTGTCAAACATCGGTAAATTTACCGCACAGGAACTGGTAAAAATCAGGCTTGCAGGAGGTAAGGACTTTAACGACGCCGTTAAGGAATATGGCAGTTTTAGAGGTTCTAAATATTATGACGCTGTCTTGGCAGATAAGATAAAGGAATTTTTCGATAAAATTGATGTTTTAAGAGCCTATGCCCATTATTTGCCGCTTTATAAGTTTGTAAATTTTGTGGTTGATGAACTTAAAATAAGAGAATATGCGGCCTCTCTTTTTGACAGTGAAAAAAGGCTTGAGGATTTGAAACAATTTCTTATTTTCACCCTTCAATATTCAAAAGATAACGCTACATTATCCGGATTTTTACATTACATAGAAAAGATAGAAGAAAATGATCTTTTTATCGAAAGAAAGGGTAAAATAGGAGAAGATGCCGACAGTGTAAAATTGATGACAATTCACGCATCAAAAGGGCTTGAATTTAAGATTGTATTTTTTGCAGGCCTTACATCAAGGTTTAATATAAAAGAAACAAGTCCTGCATTAAACAGCGGGCTTGGACTTGGGCTTCCCTTAATTGATTTGGAAAAAAGAGTAAAGATGAGTTCGCTTTTACTTAACCTGATAAATGCTGAGAATAAATATCAGGAGATTGAAGAGGAGATAAGGCTGCTTTATGTGGCTTTAACCAGAGCTGAGGAGGCTCTTATTTTAGTCTTTGACGGAGATCTTTCAATCCATTTTCAAAAAAGTATTTACAGTATAGATAAAAATATATTAAAGGCGGGTACGTCTAATTCGTTAATTAAAAACTCTATTTGTGATTATATTTTACCGATTATTTGTAAAGATAATTTAAGTTTTTTAGTTAATTGCCTTTATTTATCCGATAAGGACTTTTTTAATAAAAACAGTAAATCAAATATTGCGATTGATGCTGAGATTGATAATTACGATAAAAATACGGACTATGTGCTTGAGAGTAAAGAGGTTCGGTTTATTTTGGCAGCTCCTATTGAAGATTCAATTTTAGTTGACGGAAATATAGAAAACAGCAGGCAGTTATATGATGATTTGAATGACAAAGTAGAAAATATTGTAGAACAAAATCGTAAATTTATCTATAATAATAAGGATTTAACAAAGCCATTTAAATTATCGGTTACCGAATACAGCTCTTTAAAAAATAATAATAATTATTCGTCCGTAAAAAAGATAGATTTAACTTATACTAAAAATAAAGGGGCGTCTGTCGGAACTCTTTATCATAAGATTTTTGAGGTTTTTAACTTTGACAGAAATTATGAAACTACAACCGATATAGAAAAATTTTTAAATGAGATATTTGTAAGAGGGATAATAAAAAAGGAGGATATTAAAGAAATAGATATAGAAAAATTGCTTGACTTTACAAGTAGTTCTCTATATTTAAGAATGAAGAATGCGGATAAACAGGCGTTACTGTTTAGAGAAAAGAAGTTTCTTTATGAGCTTTATTCAAAGGATATTTTTAAAGACGGGGGAGATCAGACAATAATCATAGAGGGTATAATAGATGCCTATTTTATCGAAGATGAAGAAATAGTGATTATTGATTATAAGAGCGACAGATCTATTGATCCTGATTATTACAGGCTTAATTATTCTCATCAATTAGAGCTTTATTCAAGGGCTTTAAGTGAAGCCTATAATATGAGGGTAAAAAACTGTATTATTTATTCCCTTAATGCCGGAA
>CAUUFM010000009.1:0-14826 GCA_963544505.1 uncultured Lachnospiraceae bacterium
ACGATGCTTTCATAATCCGCACTTTTTTTAGGCAATCTTCCATTTCCCATTTCAATAACCGCCGACATCAGAGCGTAAGCTCCGCCTATATAATATAATTCCGCAGCCATTCCGTTTAGAGAACAGGCATATATTTTTTTCAAAACATTCATAATTTCAGCTGACCAATTATGTTCGCCGCCCATATTTTTCAAAATCTCAAGAGGACTCGCTTTTTGTGCTGTAAAAAGGGTTTCAATATGGATTTTATAGAATGACGGAGAATATAGGACCTCAGTATAAGCAACCCGACTTCCTTTTCGCATCAAAGTATTTATAGGACTACCGGTTTCCTCTAAGTAGGCGATGATTTTACCCGGAGGAAGATGTTTTGCATATTCAAGGCGAAGCGAGATATAAAGTGAATCGTTCGGCATTGTGAGCTTGGTATCTTTTAGAAAATAAAAATCACATTTTGTAATTATAAAATGCTCTCTATGATGCAGGAACCAAAAATATCCCTGTGTTATACAACCGTCTCCTTGAAGGAAAGAACCGCAACCAAAGGGGTTATCTACACTATTTTTAATCATTCCCATATCATTACACATAGAATTTATTATATTTATCATTATTTGTCACCTTTTTTTCTGTTGGACATTTTTCTTTTAAGAAAAGACATATATGTACTTAATCTATTGCTCAAATTAATGAGGCTGTACTATACTTAAATTAGATACGGCTAACTAATGTGATTTTATCACAAACACACTAAAATTTCAATGGAGATAAACGGTTTGAAACTTGATGTACGCTACAAATTCTTTTTATTAATATTGATCAGTGTAGTGGCGTTCTCTGCAAAGGATATTATATACGGGAGCATTGTCTTTATCATTGTATGCTTAATTTCTTTTCTTCTTGGACAAAGAAAAAAGACAATAAAATTCATTGTTGCTTATGCTTTATTGCTTTTGTTTATTATTTTTTCAAAATATGTGCCACAATTTCTAAGCACTATGATTTTAATGCTTGTTTTATGTATAAGAATGTGTATGCCGATTATGCTATATGGGCAAACGTTTTTGAAAACAACATCGGTCAGTGAAATGGTAACAGGTCTTTATGCAATGAAAATTCCTCGTGCATTTGTCATTACCTTTGCGGTTGCTATGCGTTTTTTCCCTACTGCCAAAGAAGAAATTTCACACGTGCAGGACGCTATGTCACTTAGAGGTATAGGACTCTCTTTGCGAAATTTAATATTACGACCGGCACTTGTATTTGAAGGCTTTATTACACCGCTTTTGGTTCGAGCGTCCACTATTGCTGAGGAGCTTTCGGCAGCATCAATCACCCGTGCTTTAGATAATCCCGCACCCAGAACATCATTCATAAAGCTTAACATAACATTCAAAGACACATTTTTGACTTTTATATTTACGGTAATGCTGATTTCTGTTCTGTTATTGCGGACAATTGTAGGGAGGTGATTAATTGATTGAATTGCAAGGTGTCAGTTTTCGCTATGCAGAAATGGAAACGGAAGTGTTGCATAATATTTCTCTTAAAGTGGATAAAGGTAAATGTGTTGTACTTTCAGGCAGTTCAGGTTCCGGAAAAACCAGTATCACAAGGCTTATAAACGGACTGATTCCAAGCTTTTATCCGGGAGAACTTTCCGGAGTCGTAAAGATAGACGGAGAAGATATTGCCGGGCGGGAACCGTATGAATTAGCCACACAAGTCGGTTCTGTATTTCAGAATCCGAGAACACAGTTTTTTAATACGGATACGGATAGTGAAATTGTTTTCGGTATGGAGAATTGCGGGATTTCATATGAAGAAATGCACTGTCGTTATAAACAGACAGTAAGGGATCTTAATTTGGAAAATTTGTGCGGTAGAGATATTTTTGCGCTTTCAGGTGGGGAGAAACAGCAGATTGCATTTGGAAGTATTTATGCGCTATCTCCTGAAATATATGTTTTGGACGAACCGTCGGCAAATCTTGACAGGACTGCAACTTTAAGACTCCGCAATCTTCTTTTACAGTTGAAGAACAGCGGAAAGACTTTGTTAATTTCCGAGCATAGACTTTATTATCTCCGTGATATAGCGGATCAAGTAGCACTGATTCATAAAGGCAGGTTGACCGCTCTTTATGATATGAACCGACTTGCTTCCCTGCCTGCAAAAACTCTTAACGGTATGGGATTTCGCACGCTGCAGGATATAGAAATTAAAGCTTCTCCTACAAGTAAGCCTGAAAGAATTCCAGCATTGGAGATAAGAAATCTTTCGGTTAAACGAGGGAAAAAAACCGTGTTGAAAAACGTCAATATTTCGGCTGATTATGGAGATATTGTCGGAATAATCGGAGAAAACGGTATAGGAAAAACTACATTGGCAAGAACGGTTTGCGGGCTTATGAAAGAAAAAACGGGGGAGATTTATTTTGCAGGACAATTGATGAATACTCATATGAGAAAACAATTTGCGTTTCTTGTTATGCAGGATCCGAATTATCAGCTGTTCAGCGATAGCGTGCTTGGAGAAATGCAGCTTTCGGCTTCCGGTGAAATACCGGATTCAAAAGATGTGCAAAGGATTTTATCATTTTTAGAACTTACGAGTGTCTGTGATAGACATCCTTTATCTTTATCCGGCGGGCAAAAGCAACGTCTAAGCATAGCTCTTGCGGCTTTATCACCTGCAAAGATACTTTTTTTTGACGAACCGACAAGTGGACTTGATTTTGATAATATGAATCGTGTGGCAAAGATATTAAGAGAACTTTCTAAGGAAAAAACCATTATTGTGATTTCTCATGACAATGAATTTCTGAATCTTGCCTGTACTCGAATCGTATCCCTATCAAGATAAATTAAAAAACAGAAAGTGAGGAAAATTTCAAATGAATCAAAACAAAACTACTTCCGGTACTAAACCGGGGGCTCGTGATTTTATCAATCTCGGCATTTTTACCGTTATATTTATTGTGCTTTTTATGGTATGTATTATGGTAATGAGTATGACCGTTTATACCTTACCGTTCGGCGTTGCATTAGGTTCTTTTTTTGCAGCCTCCGTATATATGTTACTTAGGGCAAAAGCGCATAAAACCGGTGTAATTATATTGTTCGGAAGTTTGTTCGGACTGGTTATGTTTGTTATGGGCAGCGGCTGGCCGATACTTGTAGCGGTGATTATAGGTTCTATTATTGCGGAATTGATTGCAAGAAGCGGACATTATAAGAGCTACGTCCGTGAGGTTATCGGGTATTGTGTCTTAATGGTCGGAACAGCCGTCGGGTCTTATATCCCTTTTATCGTTATGAAAGATTATTATCTTAAAGTGGCTGAGAGGAACAGTATTAACGGAGAATTTATGTCTCGTTTACTTGAATTTATCACTGCTCCGTATCTTGCTTTGGCTTTAGTTATTACAGCTGTTACAGCTATGTTGGGAACTGTATTGGCTCGTGCCGTTTTCAAAAAACATCTTGTGAAAGCGGGATTGCTCAAGGAAATGAAGTGATAAAAGACAAAAAGACAAAAAAACACTATGTCTTAGCGGTTAGCTGTAGTTGCCTATATTGAAAGCGAGCTTTCATATAGGCAAATTCAGCTAATCATCTTTTTTGTTTTCATTCCTGATATCTTCTAAAGTATGCCAATTTTCAGTGTTGTCATTCTTATTAAGTCCTGATATTTTCTTGAAAGCTGAGATAACAGAATCTATTATATTCACCCAAACTCGTGTAATAACAAACCATACAACACAAATTGCCAAAAAGATTAAAAAATATTTTAGCCAATCCATAGCTTATTTACCGGAAAATTTTTTAAAGAATGAATCAAATTTATCATATTCTTCCGGCTGATATACATAAGCAAGAAACTTTTCATCATTTTCCGCTAAAGTCGCAAATTGAGTATATCCTGCCATCAATCCGCCCTGATGATAAATTGTATACATACCGGTAGCAATTTTTGCCTTTTTAATATTATCTTTTCTAAAAATTTCAGCATCACTGCAACCCTCAAGTAGCGGCGTTGTTTGTATCAGCGCTATACTCATATCAGATTCACGATAACCTATAATCAGACTGGTATATGTATATGTGGTTTTACGAGCCAAAATATAATCACTGTTTTTTATATTCAAGCCGTATCCGTAAACGATATTATATGAGCTTCCATCTTCCATAACCCCATTAAATAATTCTCTTAATCTGCTTTTATTTGCATCAGATTTTTGAATATCCCACTCTTTCTTTTTTCCAAATAAACCCATAGTAGATTCCTCCTATATTTCTACTTTATTTTATCTATTGTATCATTTTAAAATATATTTTTCCAGTTTAAAATTAAAATTATAACCGAAAGCAAGCTCTCATATAGGGAAACTGAGCATATTATCTTTGAGTTAGCATAAGCAAACCCGCTAAACATCAAATTGTATCTAATAAAAGTCTTGTAATTTGCTATAAATGAGATTATAATATGTGTTAGAAATAAAACAAAAAAGTTGTAAAATCAACCTATTATTTTAAGGAGGATTTTTATTGGTGGAAGAATATATCAAAGTTTTAAGAAATTCTCCGCTTTTTACGGGACTTAAAGACGATGAAATCTTAACAATGCTTAATTGTATGTCGCCCAGAATTACAAAACACGAAAAGGGCAGCACTATTATGAGAAGAGGAGATATTTTATCGTGGTTCGGCTTGGTAATCAGCGGAAATATTCATATGGTGATGGAGGATTTTTGGGGGAACAGAGCCATATTGCAGTTAAAGGAGCAAAGCGATATCTTCGGAGCGATGTATGCCTGTGTCAGAACGGAAAGACTCGATTATGATGCTGTTTGTGTGGATAATGTGGTTCTGCTTGAAATGGACGGTCATAAGGCATTTAATGTATGTGCAACGCCGTGTTCAAGCCATAATGTCTATATCAGAAATTTGCTTGAGGTGTTGGCGGAAGAGAATTTAAGGCTCACACATAAGGTGGCACATATTTCTCAAAGGACTACCAGAGATAAATTACTGTCTTATTTATCCGAACAGGCACAAAAATCACACAGCTGTAAATTTGAGATACCGCTTAACAGACAGCAGCTTGCAGATTATCTGTCGGTAGACAGGAGTGCTATGTCCAATGAGTTAAGCAAGCTTAGGACATCGGGAGTGATAGACTTTAATAAAAACAAATTTGTGTTAAATAAAGAATGTAATATTTGAAAGGGAGAAAAAATGGCTGATAAATTATTGGAAGTTAAGGATTTATGTGTGTCCGTAGATGACAAGCTGATATTAGACGGCATAAATATTACCGTAAATAAAGGCGAGATACACGTGTTGATGGGGCAGAACGGAACGGGAAAGTCCACTTTGGTATCCACAATTATGGGAGATCCGAGATATACCGTTAATTCCGGAAAGATTATATTTAACGGAGAAGAGATAACCGATGACAGTGCGGATAAAAGAGCTAAGAAAGGCTTATTTATGTCTTTTCAAAATCCTCACGAGGTTCCGGGTATTACTCTTATGGATTTTTTGAGGACATCAAGAGGGGCTTTAAACGGTAAAATTCCCGGAGTAATCAGCTTTAAGCGTGAGCTTGATGCGATGATGGAAGAGCTTCAAATGGATAAATCTTATGCGAAAAGATATCTTAATGTAGGATTTTCAGGTGGAGAGAAGAAGAAAACCGAGATATTGCAGATGCTTATGTCGAGGCCTAAATTAGCTCTGCTTGATGAAACGGATTCGGGTCTTGATGTAGATGCGGTAAGGACTGTTTCAAAGGGTATTGATAAATATTGCAATTCAGACAATGCCGTGATTATTATAACGCACTCAAGCAGAATTTTGGACGCCTTAAATATTGACAAGGTTCACGTACTGGGCAACAAAAAACTGTTAAAAACCGGCGGAGCGGAAATAATAGCACAGATAAATGAGAATGGTTTTAAGTTTTAGGGGTTAATTATGGAAGAAAAGAAAAAATCATATGTTGATGACATAGACAGAAGTGTCTATGATATAAAAGATGAATATGACGCATCACTTGGAATTAATGCAGGGCTTACCTCCGATATTGTAATTCAGATTTCCGATAAAAAAAATGAGCCTGAATGGATGAGGGAATTCAGATTAAAGTCTTTAGAGATTTATAACAAAAAAATGATTCCTGATTGGGGACCTGATATTTCCGATTTAAATATTGAAAATATTATCACCTATGTAAAATCAAAGACTGATATGAAAGGTGATTGGAATGAGCTTGAAAAAGACATAAAAAGCACATTTGACAGATTGGGCATACCTGAGGCGGAGCAGAAATATCTGGCAGGAGTGGGTGCACAGTATGATTCCGAGGTGGTTTATCATAATGTAAAAAAAGAGGTGGAGGATCAGGGAGTGGTTTATACCGATATGGATTCCGCACTTAAAGGACCGTATGCGGATATTGTAAAATCCCATTTTATGAAGCTTGTTCCGCCCTCTGATCATAAATTTGCAGCCCTACACGGAGCGGTATGGTCAGGAGGTTCATTTGTATATGTACCGAAAGGGGTTAAAGTGGACATACCTCTTCAGTCTTATTTCAGGCTTAATGCACCTGGTGCAGGTCAATTTGAGCATACATTAATTGTGCTTGAAGAGGATTCCGATTTACACTTTATAGAGGGTTGTTCCGCACCGAGATATAATGTAAACAATTTACACGCCGGCTGTGTGGAGCTGTTTGTGGGAGATAATGCAAGGCTTCGCTATTCCACAATAGAAAATTGGTCAAAAAATATGTATAATCTTAATACAAAGAGGGCAATAGTCGGAAAGAACGGAAAGATTGAATGGGTTTCGGGGTCTTTCGGTTCACACACCTCTTATCTGTATCCTATGAGCATTTTAAACGGAGAGGGTGCAAGAATGGAATATACAGGAATTACCTTTGCCGGAGAGGGTCAGGAGCTGGATACGGGAGCTAAGGTTGTACACGCGGCTAAAAATACCGGCTCACATATAGTGGCAAAATCTATTGCCAAGAGTGGCGGTACATCTAATTTCAGAAGCAGTATTACTGTTAATAAAAATGCAGGCGAGTCCAAATCTTCGGTATCCTGTGAATCGTTAATGCTTGATGATTTGTCAAGATCCGATACTATCCCTGTAATGAATATCAATAATGATAATGTCGATATAGGTCACGAGGCAAAAATCGGTAAAATAAGTGAGCAGGATATTTTTTATCTAATGACAAGAGGCATAAGTGAAGAGGAGGCAAGAGCGCTTATTGTAGGAGGTTTTGCGGAGCCGATAGCTAAAGAGCTTCCATTAGAATATGCAGTGGAAATGAATAACCTGATACATATGGAAATGCAGGGAAGTATAGGATAAGGAGGCTTTTATGGATAAATTGTTAAATAAAATGCCTGTGCCCACTTGGAATAACTTGAAGATTAATTTTTCCGATAAGAGTTTGTTTGAGCTTAAAAACAAGCCTAAAGAATTCGATTCGGTTAAAAGCAGTATATCAGGTAATGTAAAAGAGCTTGATGATACAAAAATATTTGAGGATATGGACACAGGAGTCGGAGAGGTATTAACAAACTTTGCTAAAAGATATAGCAATTCAAAGAATTGTTTATTGATAGACGGTAGTGATAATCAGATAAATTTTGAATTTATGTTAAGTGATGATAATCCTGTTTTGGTAGATGAACATAAATATTATTTAAATAACGGCAGTAGTGCCGTAATTATACAAAATTACTTATCTGAGGGTGAAGATGAATTTAAACATACAGGTTCTACGAAGCTGTATGTAGGAAGCGGTGCCGATGTTACATTGATACAGGTACAGTTTTTAAATAAGAATACGGAGCATTTTTCAGACATAGGATTAGTGCTTGAAAAGGACGCCAAAGCTACCATAATAAGAGTGGAAATGGGAGGAAAAGTTGTAGTTTCAGGTTGTATGGCGACAATGAAAGAGGACAAGTGTAACATTGACATCAATACCCTTTATTATGGAGATAAGGACAGAATATTTGATTTTAATGATGTGGCACGTCATTTAGGAAAAAAGACGAATTCGATTATTAAAGCCCAAGGTGCATTATTTGATAATTCAAAGAAGATTTATAGGGGAACTATTGATTTTGTTAAGGGCTCTAAGTATGCTTCAGGTGACGAGTCTGAAAATACTTTGGTTTTCAGTCCGAATGTAATAAATAAAAGTGCACCTGTAATACTCTGTCAGGAACACGACGTTGAGGGACATCACGCCGCCAGTATCGGCAGAATAGATGAAAATCTGATGTTTTATATGCAGACAAGAGGATTTGAAAAAGAAGAGGTAATGCAGATGATGGTAGAGAGCAATTTTAATCCGACTATTGATAAAATACCTGATGAAAATATCAGGGAATCTATATTAAGATGTATTAAAAGACGTAGGAATGATGAAAACTGTCGCTTCAAGTAAGGAGGTCAAAATGATTGATGTTAGAAAAGATTTTCCTATATTGAATATTAAAGAAAACGGAAAAAGATTGGTTTATCTTGATAACGGGGCTACCACTCAAAAGCCCCTTTCAGTGATTGATGCCATTTCGGATTATTATAAAAATTCTAATGCCAATCCGCATAGAGGGGTGTATGAGCTTGCGGCAAGGGCTACTGATTGCTATGAAAATGCGAGAATAAAAGTGGCAAAATTTATCAATGCAAAAAAGGCTGAATCCGTTGTGTTTACAAAGAATACCACAGAAGCCCTTAACTTAATAGCCTACAGCTACGGGTTGCATAATCTGAAAGAAAATGATGAAATCTTAATATCTGTAAGCGAGCATCACGCCAATCTTGTACCTTGGCAACAGGTGGCAAAGGCTACGGGAGCAAAACTTAGGTATCTTTATTTTAATAATGACGGAATTTATACCGAAGAAGAAATTGCATCAAAGATAAATGAACATACCAAAATAGTTTCTATGGCAACTATTTCAAACGTTTTGGGAACTAAAAATCCGGTAGAATTTTTGATAGACAAGGCTCATAAGGTCGGAGCTGTGGCGATAGTTGACGCCGCTCAGTCCGTAGCTCACGATAAAACCGATGTTCAGAAGTTAAATCCTGATTTTCTGGTGTTCTCCGGACATAAGATGTATGCTCCTATGGGAATCGGAGTGCTGTATGGAAAGGTGGAATTGCTTGATAAAATGGAGCCTTTTATGACAGGCGGCGATATGATTTTATCAGTTCACGAGCAAAGTGCAAGCTTTGCCAAAGCTCCAAACAGATTTGAGGCGGGTACACAGAATGTGGAAGCGGCGGTAGGACTTAACAGTGCGATTGATTATATTGACAAAATCGGTATTAGTAATATAATAGAGCATGAGAAGCACCTGACCGAGTACGCCTTAAAGAAATTAAAAGAGATACCCTTTGTTAAAATCTACGGAAGTACGGATTTATCAATAAAGACAGGTCTTTTCAGCTTTAATATAGACGAGGTGCACCCGCATGATGTAGCCACCATAATGGACTCCGACGGGGTTACCGTAAGAGCGGGACATCATTGTGCACAGCCGCTTATGGAATATTTAAAGATACATTCCTGTAGCAGAGCGAGCTTTGCCTTATATACATCTACAGATGATATAGATATGTTTATAAAGGCTCTTTATAACGTAAGGAGGAGTTTAAATCTTGGATATTGACGGAATTTATACACAAATAATCACGCAGAACAGCAGAGCGAAGCATAATTTAAGAAAGGTTCCTAATGCCACGCACAGCTTAGAGGGAGTTAATCCCACCTGCGGAGATGAGCTTTTGCTTGAAATGAGAGTTGAAAACGGAATCATTGAGGACGCCGGTTTTACCGGTAACGGTTGTGCAATTTTTATGGCATCTTCATCAATAATGATTGACAATATTATCGGAAAGAGTTTAGATGATGCACAGTCTTTGGTGGACGCGTTTTTCAAGATGATAAAAAGAGAAGAGCTGCTCGAAAAGGAAGAAGAGCTGCTTGATGAGGCATTGTCGCTAAAGGGAGTGGCTGTTATGCCGTCCAGAGTAAAATGTGCGACACTTAGCTGGCATACATTGGAAGAAGAAATAAAGCGGGAAGATAATTGATTAGAGGGAGGTAGGAGAGATGAAATGTCCATTTTGCAGTGCCGATGATACAAGCGTTGTTGATTCAAGGCCGTCAGATGACGGAAAGGTGACGAGGCGAAGAAGAGAGTGCATCAGGTGCAAAAGGCGTTTCACCACCTATGAAAGAGTGGATACCATACCTGTTGTCGTTATAAAAAAGGACAATACAAGAGAGCCTTATGAGAGAGCGAAGATAGCAAGCGGTGTTATGCGTGCCTGTTATAAAAGACCTATTTCTACAGATGAGATAGAAAAACTGGTAGATTCTATAGAGCTTGAAATTTTTGATAAAGAGAATAAGGAAGTTTTAAGCAGTGATATAGGGGAGATAGTGATGAACAGATTACACGATTTAGACAGTGTTGCCTATGTCAGATTCGCCTCTGTTTATAGAGAATTTAAAGATGCGGAAGATTTTATGAAAGAATTGAAAAAGGTAAAATAATTTATGAAAAATAAAGGCTTGAAAAATATTTGCACTTTTATATTCTGCTTTCTTGCCGTAAGCTTTATGCTGTTTACACAAACAATAGGAGCGGCGGCAAAGGACGGATATTTTGTAGAGGTTAAAGATAAGGTTTATTTTAGAAAATATGGAAAAGAGGCACTGGAAAAAACTGCTCTATGGGGAGATTATTTTAACTATCCTAAAGGCGGCGGTTCTTTTGTGGCATCATATGATAAAAGTACAGGTCAGGTGAAAGCCCTGTTTGATGATGACGGAGGCAGGCTATACTATGACGATAAGAGCTTTTATTTTGAAAATAAGCAGGGCGAGGACAATGATTACAAAAGCATAGTCTATGCAGTAGATAAAACAGGAAAGAACACTAAAGTGCTGTATGAGTACGGGACAATATTGGAGCTGTCAAAACGAGGATACTTGGCGGTTCAGACCTTTAAGACGGGGACAGCTTCGACTGTTGAAATTATTAAGAATGCACACAGAATTTTTCGCATAAACACCGGCAAAGAGATGGGAACTGTACAATATATAGGCATAGCGGATAACTATCTGATATATGGGATTTTACATTATCAAGACGGTAAATTGCTTGGAATTGATGTGTACGGAAAGGGATTGAATGTAACATCGAAGCCTATAAAGCTTGGAAGCTTGAATATGCAGGACAAGTTTGTTGACGGTATAGATATAGGAAATGTGATATTTAAGAAAGGAAAGATGTACTTCTCCGTTTTCTGCTTTGACGGAAGCGGACATTTTATATCTGAGGGTTTTGTTTACAGTGCCGATCCTATGAAAAATAACAGCCTAAAGACAGTTACAGGTGATGTGTACGGTAAATATAACAAAATACCGTATTTTACGGTGAATAATAAAGGCAGGGTTAAACTGTCCGAATATAAGAAAAACGAAGTGTTCCAAGATAAAAATTCCGTTTATTTGTTTAAAAAAGACAATGATAAAAAGCTGATTGTAAAGGATATTCGTAAACTGTTCGGCAAGTCTGTCGGTGGAGAATATGAGGTGGCATCAGCCGAATATATTGACGGTGCGGTGTATATGATTATAAATAAGCAAAAACGGGAGCCGAGTGAGGATATAGGCTGGAGAGAGGCTTATAGGGTTTTGGAAAGATATTATGTGCGAGTATCTTTGGATTTAGGGGCTGAGGCTGTTAAAACCTTATATACGGATAAGTTTTGAGAGTGTGATAATTATGAGGTGAAAAGCTTATTTCATTTTAAAGTGGAAATAAGCTTTTTGCTTCAGCTTTTGTATTGTTTCATAATTAAGGTATGTTTTAGTTGCTTTAAATATAATTTTGATATAAAATATAAATTGTAATTAAAGAAGTCGATGAAAGATGTCAAAATTATATGAAAGGAGAAATATGAACAACAAAAAACAGAGTATTTTATTAACGGGTATTATTGCAATAATACTGTGCGGTCTGCCTTTTGGTTTTAATTATGCTAAAAATAATTTAAAAAAGGCTGAAATAAAAAAGTCACTTATCTACGAAGCCAACGCTAAGGAACAGCAAAAAAAGGAGCTGAATGATAAGAAACTGGAAAAAGAAAAAGAAGAGAAAAATGCTGAAATTATTAAATCACAGGCAAGAGAAGAGTTAAGAAAAAATAAAAAAATAGAAAAAAAGAAGCAAAAACAAAAAGAAAAAGAAAATAAAATCAAGAAAAAAGAACAGGTAGAAAAAACTGACAGGATAATAAAGGCACAGATTAAGGAGTGCAAAAAATCCGGCAACAGTATCACCTGTCATTCTGAAAATGAACTTTTAAAGGATAATAAAGAATTTCAAAATTATCTGAAATCTGAAAAAGAAAAATCAAGCAAGAAAAAGTCAAAATCCGACAAAAAATCCGACAAAAAATCCAAGAAAAAAATAATATATCAAAAAAATGGAAATCCGAAAATAAGCAAAGGGAAATCAAAGGTAGTAAAGAAAAACAGACCTAAAGATCGTACTATGGACGAACTGTATACCGGTGTAAGATATGCCACACCTGAAGAAGAAGCGGAAATGCTGGGTATCAGCGTAAAAGAAATGAAAAAACTTGAAAAGCTTGCAGAAAAGGGCGATAAGGAAGCTATGAAAAAGTTATATGGTACGGCTACCGCTCCTGATATTGATGAGGACGACGATACTATATTAGACATTGAGTGGGAATAATTAATATTTTATTTTTTAAAATGGTGATAAGTATGAAAATTATCAGATATATTGTTATATCTTTGTTTTGTGTACTCATTTTTAATACAGATTTAAATGTTTATGCTAAGGATATTTCCGGAAATTCATCAAATACAATTAATGATGGAGAATCTACAAGTACCGGAACTGTAAAAAATAATTCAAATGCCACAGATTACGGCATAAGATTCAGCCTTGTAAGTTATGAGGGTGGTTTTGCAGGTAAAAAAATAGGAAGATCGGTGGATTGGTACAGAAAAAACATAGGTAAATTAAAGGATAAAAACATAATTCACAGCAGATACGGTACTACAAAGCTTGAATATATGAACGCTCATAAGAAATTGGATTTATCAAATAAGAAATACAACGCCTTATCGGGCGGGTATGCCTTTGAATATAGCGGAATTTGGAAGGTTTACGGAGCGGGAGCCGCCAAAAAGTCAGGTAAGAAAGCTTGGCTTAAGAAAAAGAAAAATATAAAGGCATTGGCAAAAAGTATGGGTGTAAGTGTGAACGATATACTTGACCCTAAAAATCGTATTGTGGTAGAGCCGATTTTTTATTTTCATTTTGAGGGAGATTACTATGGTTTGACCGCACACGAAATAGCTTTAAAGGACGAGGAACTGTCAAAATCAGGTAAGGTATGTATAAGGCAAAAACATATGTCAAGATCTCATAAGGCTATCCCCTCCGCAGATTATCTTGAAAAAGCGGAATGGGGAATAGAGCCTTTACCGATACAGTATAGAAAGAGCGGTATTACATATAATAATAAAACTATACTTAAATATATGGGAATCAGTATATTTCGTCCGGTAGGCGGGCCTCCTAAAGATGAAAAAGATACAATAATTGAGGGCTTTGATTATATCTATCGCTGTGATACAGATGTATACACCTCAGTAATTTTAAAAATGGGTTCAGATGCCACACCTGATTCACCGCTGACGGTAAACTTCGATATTCCCGATGTCGGAACATTGGTAGCAAAAGATGTGTATGCCCCTAAAGGATATGAGCAGATGGCGTGGGTTAAATGGCACACTCCAAAAGAGCCTACGGATATGATTGTCAATATCAGCAGCAATAAGGGGGGTGATAAGAATATCAAGATAAGGATTGAAAAAAATTCTCCTTGGGAGCCGCATAACCCTGTGGCGACTGATATAAGACCCGATACCGATGAGTTTTCTGTAAATTGTTCTCCTGATAATTCTAAATATTGTGATATTCAGGAGAAGGATATATTGCATTGGAGCAAGTGGGAAATACTTGAGTATCAGGATAGGGGAGATTTTAAGTATTTTAAAGAGATAAGGCATTATACATCTGACGAGAACGGAAACAGTGTTTATGACTACAGTACCTATGAGGATATATGGGACGAAATGCCCTATTGGTCTTTTGGAAAGCATAACTATGTTACGGAAACCGCACCTGACGGAACGAGTGTTACACATATTGTAAACGGGCGTTCGCCTACCGACCCTACTTATTATAATGCAAGGCTTGTAGAAAAAAATATGAAAATTAAACCTGCAAAAACCTGTGAAAAACAGAATACTAAAGCGGGATTTATAAAATCCGGATATGGAATAGAGGCAAAGATTAAAAACAGCGTTTCTACAAACGCATCAGATGAAGTTACCGGGTTTCAGACATCTAAGTTCTTTTTTCCGGAGTTTAACTATAAGCTTTATTGGAGAATAGGAGAGAACATTTATAGAAAAAAGGGCGGTTTAATAGAAGAGATATTTGAATTTCCGCAGAATTTTTACAGCTATACCGGATATCATAATCATACAAAGGGGAGATATCATTTCTTGCCTATTTGGTATCCTGACGGAAACTACAGGCTTTTTGCCAAAGTGTATGATTGTTGGACACCTGCCGGAGAATTAAGATATAAGGTTACCGATAATATTGTTTGTAAGGGCAGTCTTTGGGAGGATTGGCATATACAGGTGGTCAGATAAAAA
>CAUUFM010000010.1:0-14499 GCA_963544505.1 uncultured Lachnospiraceae bacterium
CAATCCTTTGCAGGAACGAAGCTTCCTATATGTGCCATCAAAACTATCAATGCAACCTGTCGCATATATGTGGATTTTCCTGCCATATTAGGCCCTGTTATAACGGAAATCATATTTTCATCTGTATCAAGAACAGTATCGTTATCTATAAAAGAGTTTCCGGAAAGCATACCCTCAACCACCGGATGTCTGCCGTTTTTTATAAAAATTCTGCCCTCATTATTTATATTCGGTTTTGTATAATCACCGGCAATTGCCACAAATGCAAGAGAGGCATATGCGTCTAATGAGCTTAATATCTGTGTGGTATTTCTAAGCCTTTCTGAAAACTCTGAAATCTTATGTCTTATCTGTAAAAATTTCTCATATTCCAATGTTAAGAGTTTATCCTGTGAACCTAAAATAAGTTCACTCATTTCATTTAATTCCTCTGTTGTATATCTTTGAGCATTGGTCATAGTCTGTCTTCTGATAAAATCATCGGGAACACTGTCCTGATAGCTGTTGGTAACCTCAATCAGATAGCCGAACACCCTATTGCTCTTAATTTTAAGATTCTTAATTCCGGTTCTTTGTCTTTCCTTAGCCTCTAAATTGGAAATCCATTTTTTACCGTCTATATAAGCTTCTCTTAATTTATCTATCGTTTCATCAAAACCCTGTTTTATTATATTTCCGTCCCTTACTGATACATCGGCATCATCTCTTATGGAACTGTCTATTATCTCATAAGCCTCCTCCAAAATGTCTATATTATTCAACATTTCCGATAAATACGGTGCATTTTGAAGCCTTATAAAATGCTCCTTTATCTTGGGAAAATACTCTAAGGAGCTTTTAAGCATAAGCAAATCCTTAGGACTTGCATTATTATAAACAATTTTTCCCATCAGTCTGTCACAGTCATATATTTTAGATAGGTCGGCTCTAATTAAGCTTAATGCCACCTTGTTGTTTATCAGCTCCTCTATTATACTCTGCCTTTTTATTATCCTATCTATCGAGTAAAGAGGATTTAAGACAAATTCCCTTAATTTTCTGCCCCCCATAGCCGTCATAGTCTTATCTAAGATATGAAGCAGTGAACCCTTTTTTTGCTTGGTTGATAATGACTCAAAAAGTTCAAGATTTTTCCTTGAAAAATCATCAAGAATCATATATTCACTTTTCTTAATATTTCTTATCTGCCCGAGTTTAAAATCATCACTTTTTTGAGTATGTCTTAGATATAAAACGACAGCCCCCGCACTTACCTGTGCCACTTGCAGATTTTCAAGATTAAGCTCATTTAAAGAACAGACTTTTTGTTGTGATAATAAGGCATCTACGGCTTTTTTTTCATCAAAATAACTATCGTCAAGAACAGATATATTTATGTCCGAAACAGCCCTATGTTTTTTATCAAAGCCCGAATTAAAAATTTCATCAGAAACAATAATTTCAGATGGACAAAAGGCCGCTATTTTATCATATAAATCGCTTAGACTTTCTAATTCATCAACAAAAAAATCGCCTGTTAAAATATCTGTACAGGCAATTCCGAAACAATTATTTTGCCTAAAAAGGCTCATCAGATAGTTGGGCTTATCACTTTGAAGGGTATCGGCATTGGTGTTGGTCCCTGCCGTAATAACCTTTATCACCTCTCGCTTCACAAGCCCCTTTGCTAAAGAACTTTCTTCCACCTGTTCACAAACAGCTACCTTGTATCCTCTTGATATCAGCTTATTTATATACATCTGTGCAGAGTGAAAAGGTACTCCGCACATAGGTGCACGCTCCTGCATACCGCAATCCCTGCCTGTTAAAGCGATTTCAAGCTCCTTGCTGGCAAAAACGGCATCATCAAAAAACATCTCATAAAAATCACCCAACCTATAAAAAAGCACACAGTCGGAATATTGCTCCTTGATTTCAAAATACTGCTTCATCATAGGTGTATTAGGCTTTTCATTCATCTTTTACCAATTCTCCTAAATAATAAAATCCTTTACTTGTAACTATTTTTAAATCTACTATTTCCCCGATCAGACTTTCATCGCCTTTAAAATGCACCATCATATTATTTGAGAGCCTTGCACTTAAATAATCGGGATCGTGAGAATTTATACCCTCAACCAACGCATCTAAGGTCATTCCGACAATTAACTGCGCCCTTTTTGAAGCAACCTCTCTTACACTTACAAGAAGCCTTTCAAATCTGTCTTTCACCACAGTTTCATCTACCTGATTTCCCATAACGGCGGCTCTCGTACCGTTTCTCTTAGAATATATGAAAGTAAAAGCCGAATCAAAACCCACCTTATCAACCACGTCCATTGTATCCAAAAAATCTTCCTCGCTTTCTCCCGGAAAGCCTACCATTATATCGGTGGTGATAGATATATCAGGAACCGTTTCACGAAGCTTCATAGCCTTTTGAATATAGACCTCTTTAGTATATTTTCTGTTCATTTCTTTAAGTATTTTGTTGCTGCCGGATTGCAAGGGAAGATGAAAATGCTTGCATATTTTCTTTGATTTTCCCATCATTTCTATCAGCTCATCAGATAAATCGTGAGGATTCGAGGTCATAAATCTTATTCGTTTAAGACCCTCTATTTTTTCAACCATTCTTAAAAGCTCAGTAAACGTAATAGAATTTTTTAGACCCTTGCCATACGAATTTACATTTTGACCTAACAGCATAACCTCTATTACTCCATCGGATACGACTCTTTTTATTTCATCTATAATATCCTCAGGTTTTCTGCTTTTTTCTCTGCCTCTTACATACGGCACTATACAATAGGTGCAGAAATTATCACAGCCGAATGTAATATTTATCCCCGATTTGAAAAAATATTTTCTTGATACGGGCAGATTTTCCACTATATCACTGCTGTCATCTATTATCTCTTCTACTCTTTTCCCGCCGTTTATAAGCCTTTTATAGAGTAATTCCGGCAGGCGATAAATGTTATGAGTTCCGAAAATTATATCAATAAATCCGAATTTTTTGTTAATAAAATCCACCGATTTTTTATCCTGCATCATACAACCGCAGATGATAACTATCAAATCCCTGTTCTTTGCTTTTCTGCTCTTCATCATTCCTAAATGCCCAAGCAGTCTTTGATCCGCATTTTCTCTTATGGTGCAGGTATTAAAAAGCACTATATCCGCATTGTTTTCATCTGTTTCTTTAAAACCCGTTTCTTCTAATATCCCGCATAATTTTTCGGAATCTCTGGAGTTCATCTGACAACCGAAGGTAACGACACTATATTTATATGTTTTACCGGTATCAAAGCTTTTTTCACTGATTAAAGACCTTAATTTATCAATAAAAATATACTGTATTTCTAACTGTGTCTTTACCTTTCGCACATTTTCAAGTACTAAATCTTCCTTCATAAAACTCCTTATTTATAGCTGTTTATACTCTTATAAATTCCGCGAAGCCTCTCATATTCGTGATTTATTATTCTAATTGCCATATTAGTAGTTCCCTTGGTATTATCGGGGTGATAGATTTTAATTAAAGCCCTGTATCTTGATTTTATTTCAGCCTCGTCCATAGCTCCGTAAAAAAACAATTTCCCGGCATCTTCAAAAGATGAGGGAGAGCCTTTTCCTATATTATTCTTTTCAAGCTCCAACTTTTGTCGCTCTCTTTCAAGCTTTGATTTTTCTACGGATAATTTAAAAAGCTCTTCTTCAAGCCTCTTAAGCTTGGTTTCTATTAAAACATTGCTCTGCTTTTGTCTTTCAAGTTCGATAGACCTGTTTCTTTCAAATCTTCTTTTTTCGTCAGCCAAATCTCTTTGTTTTTTTATAAGAGCCTCTTCCCGCTTTTCTATTCCGTCTTTAAGCTTATTCATATCATCTAAGGTTTCAGTCATTTTTGAGTTTAAGCTTGACAACTCCTCTTCCTTATGGCGCAGATTTTCATTGACCCTGTTCAAGTCATCATTTAACTTATCAAGCAAATTTCTTAATTCCTCCACCTCATCTGCTTGAAGTTTAATCTCATCTCTCATTAAATCCTCTATTGTTTTCGGATTTTTTTCAAGATCTATGTCTTCTATTTTTATATCGTTTTTTATATCGTTATCTCGCGCGCCCACAATAAAACTCCTCACTTTATAATGCCGCCTGCTACTATATAATCGTTTTGATAAAAAACTGCCGCCTGTCCCTTAGTAACAGCCCTTTGTTTTTCGTCAAAAACGCATTTTATCGTATCGTTATCCTGCCTTGTAATAGTAGCTGAAGCCCCTGTATGACCATACCTTATCAAACCTTTTACTCTTATGCTCTTCCCTGTCTCAAGATCCTCAATTCCCATAAAGTTGATATTATCTATCGTAAATTCATCGGAAAATAAGGCATCATTATCTGAAAGTATAATATCCTTTTTATTATCTGCAATTCCCGATACAAATAATGAATTTTTATAAGAAATATTAAGACCCTTTCTCTGCCCTTTGGTGTATCTGTGTATTCCCTTGTGTTTCCCTAAAATTTCACCGTTTTCCAAAACAAAATTTCCGTATGTTATTTCATCACTCATATTTTCTATAAAATCGGCATAATTACCGCTTATAAAGCAAATCTCCTGACTGTCTTTTTTTTGAGCTATAGGAATACCTGTTTTTTCTGCAATTTGTCTGACAGTCGCCTTATTATAATCTCCCAACACAAATTTTATTTTAGATAAAATCTCCTGTCCTAAATGATACATCACATAGCTTTGATCTTTTTTTAGATCATCTGACCTTTTTATAGAGTATCTGCCGTTTTTAAGTCTTATTATTCTTGAATAATGACCTGTTGCGACAAATTTTGCGTCCATATCACAGGCATATTCATATAATATCCGCCACTTCACCTTATAATTACAATACACACAGGGATTGGGGGTTTCTCCCGATAAATATTTCTGTACAAAATCATCAATTATAACCGTCTTAAACATATCACAAACATCTGCAACTATAAGCTTAAGCCCTAAAAATTTACAGACTTTTTCAGCATCGTATAATGACTTTTCAGAATTTTCATCATCAAATACATACAAAAATACAGGAATGACATCAAATCCCTCATTTTTAAGCAAATAGGCACTGACGGCTGAATCCACTCCTCCCGACATACCTAAGACTACCCTGTTATTCATCGACTACTCCGCAAAATTCATATCAAGACGCTCGGGTAAAGACTCGTTATTATCAAAATTTCTAAAGCAATATGTTACTATATCAACCGTTTCTCCTATGGTATCCTTATAGATATCGAGCATATCCTTTGTGGTTTCGATACATCTTGGATTTACTCCCTTAAAGCCCATAAAGCCTCTGGTATTCTTATATCTTCTGACTAAAATGAGCAAGCCGTTGGCAACCGATGTAAAGATTCCCATATTGTAAAGTAAATAATGCTTATAGTGTATCGCAGCATTTATCGACTTGTCAATAATTTTGCTTGAAAATCCGTAAAACGGTGCTACCGCATCGCAGGTTTCAGGTGTGCTTAACATATAAGAATATGGATTTAATACGAGGAAATTTCTTCCGTCTCTTCTCATAAGATATCTGTCCATATGAGCCTCGATATCAGAGTGCGTAACATCATATTTAAATACAGCATCTCTTATATATGTATGCACCCTGCTGTCAAGCATAAAATGGCATAAAAAGCCCATATAATAAGCCTTAAAATAATTGTTTTTATATTTTTTATAAAGAATTCTGGCACGCTCAGTCAATTCTCTGCCATATTGATAATGCATTTTTATACCCTTTTGGCAAACCTTGTTTTTTATCATAAACGGCTTATAATAAAACAGTATGTCAGGCCCTTGTTGACCTATCATATAGCTGTCTCTATATGCAAGTAAAAATTTTTTTACATCTTCCGGTAAACGTCTTAATACATCTTTTCCAAAGCAATAATGTGTATATGCTGCCGCCATCAATTCTCCCTTTTATCATCTTCAAAATAATTAAGTTCTTTTTTCGCCTCGATAGAAAACTTTTCTAACAGCTGTTTTTCAGGTATCGGTAAATCCGTTACAGCCTTAAGACCGAAGCTGAGCAAAAACTCATTGGTTGTGCCGAATAATATAGGATGCCCCGGGGCTGTACTTCTTCCCTTCTCTTCTATTATGCCGAACTCTATCAGCTGATTTACCGCATAATCACTCTTTACTCCTCTGATACTTTCTATTTCAGTCTTAGTTACAGGCTGTTTATAGGCTATAATAGCCAAAGTCTCCAAAGCCACCTGACTTAATTTATAATTCCTTTGTTTGTTTACTAATTTTGCAATAAAATCATAATATTCTTTCCTTGAACACAGTCTTACACTGTTTTCCGCATAGATTAAATCCACACCTCGTTTATGTTTATCATATTCGCATTTAAGTTCATCTATTATTGCCTTTGTACTTTCAAAATTAAGGTCTAATGCCGATGCCAAACTCTGTATATCAACATTATCTCCCGCCGCGAACAAAATAGCCTCTATTGCCATCTTATGATTTGTAGAATCAATCATTTAATCTGTCCAATCTTTTTATAATTAATATATCACCGAACAGCCTTTCCTGAACCACATAAATCTTATCAATTTTTATCAGCTCAAGTAAAGCCAAAAATGTCACAATAATATTTGATTTCGAGGAAAGCTTATCAAAAATTTTTAAAAAGCTGATTTTTTCTTCTCTTTCAAGCAACTTCTCTAAAAAAAGCTTCCTGTCCTCTACCGTTACCTCATCTTTTTTTACCTTGTTGAAATTATGTCTTACCTCGTCTTTTTTATCGGAATATCTTAATAAAATACTGTTAAAAACCTCTTGCAAATCGCTTAATGTCACTTCGTCCAATAATTGAAGCGGATCGGGTTTTTCTATATATTTATCCAAACTTTCAGGAATATTGCTCTTCCCGTAAAATACATCTGTATTTTTATCAAATCTGTCATTCAATTCTAAAGCCAAATGTTTATAAAGCTTGTATTCAAGCAGCTTTTCCACCAATTCGGCTCTCGGATCTGCACTGTCCTCTTCTTTTACCTCCTCAATCTTAGGGAGCAACATTCGTGCCTTTATTTCAAGAAGAGTAGACGCCATGACAATAAATTCACTCATACCGTCCATATCAAATGAGGTATCTTCAATATATTCCATATATTGTGAGGTTATTGTGGCTATAGGTATATCATAGATATCTATTTTATTTTTATTAATCAGGTGTAATAATAAATCCAAAGGCCCCGCAAATGTATCCAGACTTACATTAAGCTTCTGCATTTTCATTCCTTTTTTATTTTAATATGAACAAGCCATTTCGGGTTGTTTATCCTAAGCATAGGAAAGTGATCTCCAAGCCCGGAGCTGACAATAAGCTTGCCCTTATTTAATTCAAAAAGACCTCTGTCAAGCTTCGGAAGCGGACTCATATTAGGTGATAGCAGACCGCCTAAAACAGGTAGTCTTATCGAGCCGCCGTGCATATGCCCCGACAGCACCAAATCATAATCAAAGTCCATTCGTTCAGCTACATAAGGATTATGTGATAATAATATATTATACCTCATATAGTCAAGCTGTTTAAATATATTTTTATGTTTCAAAAAGGAATAATCATATTTTTTAAATTTTACATAAGAAGATAACGGTAATCTTAAACCGTTTATTGACAAATTATAATCATTTAATATTACGTTGTTGTTAAAAAGTGTACTTATTCCAAGCTGCCTGATACTATGAATATATCTTTTATAAAGTCTTTCATTTATGTTTCTTAATTTTTCCTCGTGGTTTCCGTTTATGAAATAACAGTCGTATTTTGCTATATCTTCAAAAAGCCTTAAAGTAGCCTTGTATCCTGATTTATGCCTTGATATCATATCTCCCAATATAAATATCTTATCAGGATTTATTTCATCTACACAGGAACTTATAAAACTGTTGTTAATACCGTAAATCTGTCCGTGCAAATCCGATATTACCACAATATCTATGTTTTTTTTTATTTTTTTTGAATGTAAATTGTATTTTTTTATTTCAAAGCTCATTTTAAAGCTCCTTAGGTCGTCTGTTTACATAATTGTCAAAACTGAACAGCACATTAAAAAAGACACGTTCACCACCTTTTTCAGTCATTCTCCAATTATTACTGTGATCCAAATCTTCCAAATAAGTATCCGCCTCGTATTCGTAGTCAATTCTTGTAATTAACGCCTCGTCACAATAATCAAGCATCATTTTATATATAGATTCTCCACCTATTATAAAAATGTCATCAGTGTTATATTCTTTAAGCTTTTCCAGCAATTCTTCCTTGCTGTGTACTACCGTTGCTCCCTTTACATTATAGTTCTTATTTCTTGAAAGGATAATATTTGTCCTTAATTCAAGCGGTCTTTTTTGTGGAAAGGTTTCAAGTGTTTTTCTTCCCAAAACCACCACTTTATTTAAAGTCATCTCTCTAAATCTTTTTAAATCTGACGGTATTCTTAAAAGAAGCTTACCTCTATTTCCTATTGCAAAATTGTTGTCAACTGCAGCTATCAGTTTCATAAAATCTCCTTATATCGCTATCGGTATATTTTTTATCTGCTCTCCGCATTTATAATCTTCTATTATTATATCATCGGAATTAAAATCATAGAAATGTTTTTTCTCAGGATTTAAATAGACCTTAGGGGCTTTAAACTCTTCCCTTGTTATCAAATCTCTTATCAAATCAACGTGTCTGTCATAAATATGGGCATCTGCAATAACGTGTATAAGCTCTCCCGATATCATATCACATTCACGTGCGAGCATCATCAAAAGCACGGCATACTGACAAACATTCCAGTTGTTCGCCACCAGTACATCGCTTGATCTCTGATTAAGTATTGCATTAAGTATCAGCTTATCATTATTAGACTCTTTTGTAACGTTAAATGTCATTGAATATGCACAGGGGGACAGATTCATAGCACAAAGGTCTGAATGTACATAAATATTAGTCATAATTCTTCTGCTGAAAGGGTTGTTTTTAAGGTCATATATGACCCTGTCGACCTGATCAAACATTCCCTCTTTATATTTATGCTTTACCCCCATCTGATAACCGTAAGCAAGTCCGATTGAACCGTCCTTATCAGCCCATTCGTCCCAGATGTTCCCTTTTAAGTCTTTTATATTATTTGATTTTTTTTGCCAAATCCATAAAATCTCATCTGTGGCTGTTTTTATGGCGGTCTTTCTAAGCGTTATTGCCGGAAATTCCCGTCTTAAATCATAACGATTTATTACACCGAATTTTTTGATTGTATAGGCTTCTTTTCCGTCCGCCCATTTAGGTCTTACCTTTTCAAGTCTTGTATCTGTTCCGTTGCTTAGTATATCTATACACATATTTTTAAAAACTCTATCTGCGTGTGACATTCTTCATTCCTCTATACTGATTGTTATCCTATCACTGCTCTTAAGCGGTGTGGTAAAGCTTGCCTCAGCTCCGTTTACAAGAGTTATAAAGCTTCCTCTTATATTTTTAAAATCAAAGCCTGTATGTATAAGCATATCGCTTAAAATATAGGGCTTGCCCTCCTTTTTTTCAGGCAGTAAAAGCTCACTTCCGTTTAAGAAAAACTTAATCATTCTTGTATTTGAGTCTATAGGCACAACATCAGGCATACCGACAGGTATCCTTTGTACTTCTATTTTTGCCAAAGGTGTTGAATATGTATTTTCACCGGCATCATAGACATTCTTCACATCAATTTTCGTATTTGAAACACCGTTTACCTCTTCTATAGGTTTTTCAGGCTCTTTAACTTCTTGCGGTTTTTCTTCAATATTCGGCATTTCTTCACGAACAATTATGCAATCGGCATATAGTCTGTCATCATTTCTGCCGTCTATATAAAGCCTGCCCTTTATTCCGTAATATTTTGAAAGCTCATCTAAATTAAAAATCTTTTGCACACTTATATTACAGTTATTATAAAGCTCTATATTAAGTTCTTCTTCGTTTGTAATATTTCTGCTGTCAAGACAAATAAAGCTTCCGGCTAAATATTCCGTATTATTCACATACACATTAAAGCAATCAGTCTTAAAATCTCCTATTAAATCACGCAAAAAAGCTTTTGCAGGCTTTCCCTGCCTTGCCGGAATAAAGTTTATATTATCAGAAACCTTTAAAATCGTGGTAGGCCTTGCTTCTTCTCCGTTTACATTTATTATGGCAGGCTCAGAAGGCTCTCCGAAAAATGTCTTTTTCTGACCGTTATAATTTACCGTAACGCTCTCCCCTCTTCTTGCAAATAAATCCTTATGGCTATAGCCGTTCATCAAAAGAATATCAAATACGGAAATACTGCCTGTTCTGAATAATCTGCATTTTTTACCGTTTAATTTTATGAAAAAGCCCTCTTTGCTTGCATCAAAGCCGGCAGAAACCGCTATTCCGAGACAGGTGGCATAGGACGGTATTTTTATATCGTACTTTTTAGAAAAGGCTGTCTTTTCAAAATTATTGCCGCCAAGTGCCACCCTTGCCTTATCCATTCCCATAGTTTTTGCAAGGGTTTCCGCAAAGCCTGACAATTTACTGCCCCCACCTACCAAAAATACTGCTGACGGCAAGGTTTTATTTATTCCGATTATCGCATCAGATATTTTTTTTGCCAAATCCGTTGCGGCATCTGAAATGCTGTTTTTAAGCTCACCTAATGTTATCGTATGATCCATATATAAAATATCCCGGTAGCTTATAACTTCATCTTCTTCAAGATCTCCCATCTTAAGCTTAAGATCTTCAGCAACTTCAAAATCTACCAAAAATTTTTTCATTATTGCCTCGGTAATCTCATCACCTGCTACGGTTACCATAGTATATCCGACTACAGAACCGTCTCTTGAAACGGCAATATCAGATGTGCCGGCTCCGATATCCACCAAAGCAAGATTTAAAAGTCTTATACTGCTTGGAATTACCGCATTCATAGCCGCTATCGGCTCAAGGGTCAATCCGGATACATCAAGACCTATTTTGCCCGTAGCGGTATAGAGGCTTTCCACCACCTCTCGAGGTAAAAATGTGACAATGGCTTTCGCCTCTATCACCTTTCCGTGATGTTCTTTTAATGTAGGCATAGGATAACCGTCCAAGACGTATTCGGAAATTGAATATCCTGATAAATAATACTCATCTGTTCCGTTTTCACCGGAATTTAATGAGGATTTAAATACCTGTTCCGCCTCTTCAATCGCCATTGAATTTATCCTTGTAATCAAATCATCATCAAGAAACATAGGCTCGTCAAGTATATGAACATATTTGTTTTCAACAGTTTTGAGCGTTCTTCCCGCCGCAGCCACAAATACATTCTTAAGCTCGATATTTAACGACTTTTCAAGACGCTCTTTGACTTCTGAAGATGTTCTTGATACCATATCAATATCTTGAATCTGCCCGTCAACCATAGCTCTTACCGGATATGATTTTTCCGCGATTTCTATTACTTCTACCCTTGTTTCCCTTTTTATACCTACCATTCCTATTACGCTGTGCGTTCCTATATCCAAGGCAAAAATCAGCTCGTCCACATTATATTTTTCTCTTTTTGCGGTAGATTCATTCTTGACATTTCTCTTAAGTTTATTGTTTGAATTCTTTTTATTTAAAGATTTCGATTTGTTTTGTCTTTTTATAGAATTTTCCATAATTTTGAATATACCCCTTTATATTAAAATTCGTCAGGCAACCAAGGAATAGGTTTTGTAGAACCGTCATTTGCAAGTCCGTCATCTCCAAGCTCCAATTCTTTTAATAATTGTCTGGTCTTATATTCTATACTTTCGGTGTCCTCTATATCCTTGTCATCAGACTTATTTTCAGGAACAATCGTTTTATTCTCATTATCTTCAATTCTATTAGAAGTGGAAATTTTGTCAACACTTGCCCTTTCCATAGCCTCCTTAGCCTTAGGGGAATATTTTAGGAAAAACACATAAATATCCACTACCGCCTCATAAAGCTCTATAGGAATATTGCTTCCAAGTTCAAGCCTTGATAAAACGGACGCTAAAGAATTATCTTCGTATACCGGTACTTTATTTTCATTTGCCACCTCAATTATTTTTTCAGCCAAATGTCCCGAGCCTGTGGCTACGATTACCGGAGCAATGTTTTTTTGCTCATCATATTTCAGTGCCACAGCCTTTTTATTCATCATTTGATTAAACTCTGACATTTATTGTGTTCCTCCTTTCATAGATTTTCGGAAAAACTTCCGATATTGTAATCGGTGCAGATGATTTTTGCAATGACACCGAACTGTAATTTAAATTATGCTTCCTTAATATGTCCATCAACCCTTTTCTAAACTCGCCCTCCATCTTTTTAAAATTTTCAGGATATAAAAGTGCCACATCTACATTATTTTGAGAATACTCCAATATTAAATCGAAAAAACCCACCTCTTCTATATCGAACTTTATCAAAAGTCTGGATTTTCTCTTTTCCGAATCCACTCCGTCACCCTCACAATCAGGATCTATCCACATCTCGGAATATAGCTTGGTATCATAAAGCTCCACGGGTATCATAAGATGCAACAGCGGCATATATACACTTTGATTTACTAAAATTGAGGTCATAATATTTTCAAAAATCTGTTTGTTTTCGGTTCCCGCTTCACCCTTTATAGCTTTTTCCATTATATTTAAAAAGCTGTCGCTCCATCTTTTTATCTGTTCCCCCTCAGCCTTACTGCTGTAGGCTTTCAAAAAATCTGCGATATTCATATCTTTCCAATTAAGATTTTGGAAATTTTTTTCAAACCTTTCCGCAATATCCTTGTTACCCATAAGTCTTCTGAACAAAATGGAGGCTCTGTCGATTCCGCCGCTCTCATATCTGGCTATGTTATATGTGAGAAGAGAAATCTGCTCTCTTATCATACCCATATCTCCCGTTTGTTTTATATATGATTTTAATAAAGGTACAATTTCCTGCTTCAAGATTTTTGAATTATGCTCAACATCTCCTATAGCCGCCTTAAAATCCATCTTTAAAACCGCTTCTTCCAAAATCTGCCTTTGCGTCTTAAACATTCCTTCCCCTATGTTGTTAAGCTCCTGTTTCATAGTTTCAAGAAGATGTCTTCCGGAATTCATATTGTCAAGCGTTCTTACAAGCTCCAATATCTGCGTTCTTAGAGCCGATGTATCGCTATAATATATTCCCTGCCTTAATGTATCGAATAAAATACCTGAAAATTTTGTACCCGCCGATAATTGTTCTTTTATAAATGCGGCAAGTTCCGCAGGGGACATCTTCGACATATTTAAATAGTTTGCAATCTCGGTTGCAAAATTTTCTCTTATACCGGAATCCACAATATTGGCAAGCCCCACAAAAAACATTTTAGTCATTACAGGAGACAGATCACCATAGGCTTGAACACTTTTTAAAAATGTCGCATAATTAGAGTTAGGGGAAAGTTTCTCTCTTTGCTCCATATTGTTTTCTCCTTGATTTTTCTGATCCGCTCTCACCACGTTGTTTATATCTACAGGATTTTTTATAGTAGAATCCATTGCTAAATTAGTGGTTCCGGGATTCTTGCTTGTCAGATCCGTATTGCCCATTGACGGGGGCAAAATATTTAAAATATTAGCCATAATTACCTCTCAAAGTTTTATTTCAATGTTTTTTCAAATTATATATGGTATTTAATTAAAAAGTATGGTAATATAATAGCATTATAGGTTGATATATTCAACTGAATATTTATAAAGTTTTTTTGAGAGGTGATAGGTAAAGATGAATAAAGCAATGGAAAGTATGTTAGACACTTATCTCTTTGAGACTAACTCTCTCTTAGAGCAGCTTGATGAAATTATGATTGAAGCTGAAAAAAATGACACCTTTAGTGAAAACGATGTAAATTCTATTTTTAGAATAATGCATACAATTAAAGGCTCATCTGCAATGATGGAGTTTACCCCTATCGCTACGATTGCACATCGTATTGAGGATTTGTTCTTCTTTATTAGAGAGAATGGCATGGATAGCGTCAAGGAAGAGTATCGTCCGGACTTATTTAATATGATGTTTGAATCTACAGATGCCTTAAGATTAGGTGTTGAAAAAGTAGAACAGGACGAACCTCTTGACATCGGTGTTGAAAAACAAATCGAAGGAATAAACAGCTTGTTAAATCGTATTTCAGGAGCGGCAAACGAGCCTGAAAGTCCTGTAAAAGCTGAAAATACATCAGCCAAAACCGAAGAAGACACCGACGAAACACAGCTCCCCGATATTGAAGGCAAATATTTTATAAGAATATTCTTTGAACACGGTATAGGAATGGAAAATTTAAGAGCCCTTGTCTTAACTACCGCATTAAAGGATATTGATTTGAAATTCAATTTTTTCCCGACAGACATAGAAACAAATCCCGATACTGCCGGTCAGATTATTAAAGACGGTCTGTTTCTTTCATTTGAAA
>CAUUFM010000011.1:0-14118 GCA_963544505.1 uncultured Lachnospiraceae bacterium
CTGACAGTTAAAGCATTTATAGCATTATTCATTTTTTATCCTTATCTTATATTTTACTTATTCCAAATCTTTAATGAAGAAATCAATTTCTTTGTGTATTCTTCTTTCGGGTTATCAAATAATTCCAATGTATTTCCTGATTCTACTATCTTGGCTCTCTGCATTACAATAACCCTGCTACAGAGTTTCTTTATAACCAATAAATTATGGGAAATGAATATAATTCCCACTCCCATTTCAGTATTTATCTTTTTAAGTAAATCAATTATTTTCGCCTGAACGGATACATCGAGTGCGGTAGTCGGCTCGTCTGCTATTAACAGCTTTGGGGAATGTATTATAGCCGCAGCTATCATTACCCTTTGTCTCATACCTCCTGAAAGCTGATGCGGATACATAAAATAAACCTTATCGGCATCAGATATTTCGACCAGCCGTAACATATCAATTGCTTTTTCTTTCCTTGACTTTGCACAAAGATCCGTGTGCAATAATAAATTTTCTTCTATTTGCCTGCCTATTTGATATACAGGGTTTAATGATGTCAGAGGTTCCTGAAAAATCATTCCCATCTTACTGCCGCAGATTTTTCTTTTATCCGCTTCTTTCAGCTTTAAAATATCATTGTTAAAAAAGCTTATACTGCCGCCTACAATTTTAGCATCATTTGGCAAAATTCCGTCTATCGCACTTGCCGTCATTGTTTTGCCTGACCCGGATTCTCCCACTATTCCGAATATTTCTCCCTCATTCATAGACATAGAAAAATTATCTACTACCGTAGTATTTGTTCCGTTGTTATTAAATTTAATTGTTAAATTGCTTACTTTCAGCATTTCGTTTGCCACGAGCTATACCCTCACTTATCATACTGAAGCCCAAGATTAACAGCACAATAAAACCTCCTGTAAACAGGCTGTACCACGGTGCCGTAGCTATATAGCCTTGTGACTCGGACAACATTTTTCCCAAAGATGCCTCATCAGGTCGAACTCCCACTCCTATAAAGCTAAGTGCCGCCTCCGCTAAAATAGCGTTATTAAATCCTATAGCAACTGTAGATATAATAACAGGCAAAGCGTTCGGCAGTATATGCACGAATATTATTCTTAAATCGGAAGCTTTCATAAGACGAGCCAAGCTCACAAAGTCCTTATTTTTGAGCTTTATTACCTCTCCTCTTATCATTCTGGTATAACCGGGTATAAAGATAATGCCGAGCGTAATAATCAGCTTTTCTTTTCCGACTCCAAATACACTGACAAATATTAAAGCCAGCAATACGCCCGGAAACGCCAATACGACATCATTAATTCTCATAATCACTTCATCTATAATACCGCCATAGTAACCTGTAAAAGCACCTATAATTATTCCAAAAAATAAACCTATGACTACAGTAAAAAATCCTGTAGTTAAGGTAAATCCGCTGCCTATCATTACTCGGCTTAATATATCACGTCCCATATTATCGCAACCGAAAGGATGCTCAATGCAGGGAGCATTAAATTTTGATTCAACGGACATAGCGGCAGGCTCAAACGGAGTCCAAAAAAAGCCTGTCACTATCACTAATATCATAAAAAGTGATAAAATAAATCCAAAAATAAAAAAGGAATTATTAAGCCTTGCATATACAGGATTTTTATTTATAAGTCTCATCTTATTTTACCTTTAATCTGGGATCTAATAAACTATACGCAAAGTCTACCAGAATATTAACAGATACTATTATTATTGCTATTACCAAAATAATACCCTGTACCAAAGGATAATCTCTATTGGAAATCCCTCCTACAAGCATTCTGCTGATACCCGGTATATCAAAAACCTGTTCTACTACTATTCCGGCAGCCAAAATATCGGTTATAGTCATTCCGAGAAAAGTAATAATAGGTAAAATAGAATTTTTGAGTATATGTGATAACAATACTCTAATCTTTGAATTACCTCTACTCACAGCTGTCTTAACGTAAGGATTGCCGTATTCAGCCCTGATATTACTTGTGAGCAACCTTATCGTCATAGCACATTTCGGCATAGCTATAGCAATAGACGGAAATATCATATACTTAATAAATTCTATAAAATTTTCCTTATAGGATATAAATTTTCCGGGTATAAAAATTTTAAAAATAAAACCGCAAACCAAAGTTATTATTATACCCGAAAAAAAGGCGGGTATAGACATAACTATCTGATTTATGACAACCAATACTTTTTCAATTATATTATCTTTCACTAAGGCGGAAACAATAGATATTATTAAACTGAAAGTAACCACTATAAGCATAGCCATAACAGCCATTGTAGCGGTGATAATCAGTTTTTCTCCTATTATATCCGATACCTTATCTTTATATATAAAGGATTCGCCAAAGTTTCCTTTGGCTATCCTCCCTATATATTTTAAGTATCTTGTCACAATAGGCTCGTTTAAGCCCAATTTTTCACGTAATTCATTGACCTGTTCAGGGCTTGCCTCAACGCCCAAAGTAACTAAAGCCGCGTCAGATTTTACAAGCTCAAAGCCGAAAAATGTCAATAACGTTATCAGCAAAACAGTCAAAAACATTCCTGACAGCTTTTTTAAAAAAATTCTTATATTCATCAATATATTATTTATCTATTTTCTTGATTTTTGCCGCATCTATTATGTATAAAGGATAATATTCATATCCCTCATAATCCTTGTTCAATGCCACCAGACTTATCGGATCCTGTATATATACATTGGCAGCCCTGTCAGATAAAATTTTTTCACACTCCTGATAGATAACAGCCTGTTCATCCAAGCTCTCATATTCCTGAGCTTCGTTATACTTGGCATCATATTCTTCGTCGGAAAAATTAATAAAATTCTTGGAAGAATCGGAATTAAATCTTGCTAAGAAAGCCTCAGCTGATAAGGTATTTGCATCAACTCCAACCACTGTAGACTGGAATTTTCTGTTTTTATAGGTTTCACTAAGCCACGTTGCCCAATCCACAGGTATAATTTTACCCTTAACTCCGATGTCTTTTAATTGCTCCACTATTACCTGAGCGGTATCTACGTGCGGCTGATAATTGGACGGTACAGTGATTTCCAATTCAAAACCTTTCTCATATCCCGCCTCTTTTAACAGCTCTTTAGCCTTTTCTACATTATATTCATAAGCTTTTTCAAGTTCGGGCATATAATATTTTTCAAAGCTCGGCACCATACTGCTGCCTACTATACGACCTTTTCCGGAAAACAACAGATCTAATATCTTCTGTCTGTCAATACCATAACATAATGCCTGTCTTACTTTTTCATTATTTAACGGTTCCTGCATATTATTTAAATATAATGCCTGAACTATATTCATATTTCCCTCTAATATATTGCAAACAGAAGAAGCCTCTTTTGCCATTGCCTCATCTATACGGCAAAACATATGTATACTGCCGCTTTTTAACTCATTGGCTATCATACTGCCGTCTGCTATAACCTTAAATCTTACATTATCCAAATAAGGCTTTTCACCATAGTAGTCATCATTAGTTTTAACGTCCAAATAGGACTGAAGTTCTCTTCCTACAAACTTATACGGACCTGTGCCTATGGGATCCAAAAAGATATTATCCTTTACTGCGTGCTTCGGTATTATAGCTGTTGTAAAGGCATATAATATTTCAGGGTGCTTCTGATTCAGTGTAATAACCACCTTGCCGTCTTCTTCACATATGTTTTCAATATAAGAAAAAGCCGGAACTAAAGGCTCTTCACCATCAGATCCGACACAGCGTTTTAATGAAAATATTACATCTTCTATAGTAACATCTGTGCCGTCGTGAAATTTAACACCGTCTCTTAAGGTGAATATGTACTTGAGACCATCGTCCTCAACACTATACTCATCGGCAACAGCACAAAAAAGTTCTCCATTAGATGTAGGCTTTAACAAGCCCTCAAAAATATTGAATAAAATTTCTCTGGTTCCTGCCGACTTTGAATAGTGTGGGTCAAGACTGTCTACATCGTGTGGTATTCCTATTATTATAGAATTATCCACAGCCATATTTTCCTCTTGAGATTGCGAAGGCGGCTTTGTTTCCGTCTTATTACAAGCGGTAAGTGAAATTGCAACGATCCCGGATAGCAGTGCCATACAACAGATTTTAGATAATTTGTTCATAAAATTGTTCTCCTTAATCTCTTATAAATTTTATTTAATTGTCGTAGTGATTATATCACATTTTAAGTAAAAATCAAGTATGATTTTCAATTTTTTTATTAAAATCATTCAATTTTTAGATAATTTATAAGTATAAATATATATTATAGCAAAAAAATATAAGATAAAATTTAAATTTTTATCTGAAATTAACTCTGTTATTTAATAAACAATTTTAATGATAAAAATGAAATTTCATCAGTTATTACAGCCGTACATCTTATAATACTCATCTATCCTGTTAATTAAATCAGAGCTTAGCTTATATTCCCCTAAATAGCTCTTACCCGTTAAATACTCAAGAATCTCCTGCATATTAACTATGGAATATGCGTTGAATCCATAAAGCTTTTGTATCTCATCAAGGGCGGTCATATCGTTTCTTTTTCCCTTTTCTTTCCTGTCAACAGATACCATCATTCCGCTTATTTTTACATTTTTATTATTAGTAATTATAGGAAAGGTTTCCTCAATTGATTTCCCGGAGGTTGTTACGTCCTCTACAATCACCACCTTAAGCTCCCTGTTAAGTTTCTCTCCAAGAAAAATTCCGGTATCTCCGTGATCCTTTATCTCTTTTCTGTTGGAAGAGTACCTGACATCTTTTGAATATATATCATAAATAGACATAGCTGTGGACACAGCCAGAGGAATACCCTTATAAGAAGGCCCGAATAAGACGTCAAAATCAAGTCCTATTTTTTCATTTATAGCCCTTGCATAAAAATCAGACAGTTTTTTAAGCTCCGATCCTTTGGTAAAAGAGCCCATATTTAAGAAAAATGGAGATTTTCTGCCACTTTTTAATGTAAAATCTCCAAATTTTAATGCTTTAGTTTCAAGCAAAAATTCAATAAAATCAGCCTTATAATCCTGCATAAAACCCCTCCTTAAAATTACACATTATCTCCTGAATTCATTATTTCCTCGATATGACTGTATACCCTTTCAGGATTAGGGCTTCTTGTAATACTCCTGCCGACAACTATAAAATCACTGCCGTTATGTCTTGCTATGCTTGGAGTTGCCACCCTCTTTTGATCATCGGGATTATCGTCCTGTAATCTGATCCCCGGAGTTACGGTTAAAAATTCTTTTGAAACCTCTTTATGTACAAGATTTGCTTCATTCACGGAACAAACCACTCCGTCAAGCCCCGCTTCATAGGCATTCTTGGCATAGTAAATAACCGCATCTTCCACAGAGCCGTTTATTATAAGTTCTTTATTCATCATATCCTGTGAAGTGCTGGTAAGCATAGTTACAGCTATTAAAAGCGGTCTTTTATCTCCCACTTTTCCTTCCTCAAGTCCTGAAAGGGCCGCCCTCATCATATCTATTCCGCCTGCTGCGTGTACATTCACCATATCCACATTAAGCGAGGCGAGATTTTTCATAGCAGCCCCAACAGTATTCGGAATATCGTGCAATTTTAAATCAAGGAAAATCTGATGTCCTCTTGCCTTTATATCACTTATTATACTAAAACCGCAGCTATATAAAAGCTCCATTCCCACCTTTACAAAAACAGGCTTTTTAAATCTATCCAAAAAATTAAACACTTCTCTTTCACTTGAAAAATCAAGTGCAATAATAGTCTTACCCATGTCCTACTCCTATCACAGATTTTACGCTGTCAAACGAATACTTCCTTAAACAATTCTCCAAATCATCTACTATTTCTTTACACCCGTACGGATTAACAAAATTATATGTACCCACCTCAACGGCACTTGCACCTGCCATCAAAAATTCAAGCACATCATCAGATGAGGTTATACCCCCTACCCCTATTATAGGAATTCTTACAGCCTTATAGGTCTTATAAACCATACTTAGTGCAACAGGCTTTATAGCAGGTCCGCTTAACCCCCCCGTTATATTGGCAAGAACAGGTCTTTTTGTATTTAAATCAAGCCTCATTCCTATCAATGTATTTATCATTACAAGTCCGTCAGCTCCTTCAGCCTCAACCGCCTTTGCAATCTCGGCTATATCCGTCACATTGGGAGATAGCTTTACGTAAACCGGCTTTTTTGCCGCTTTCTTTACCATCTTGGTAATATTTGCAGCCAAATCAGCCCTCACTCCTAAGCCTATTCCGCCGTGTTTCACATTAGGGCAGGATATATTAAGCTCATAAGCGTTCACCCTATCCTCCCCGTTTAATTTTTCTATTACAGCTATGTATTCTTCCTCACAGGCTCCCGCCACATTTGCCATAACACAGGTATCATATCGGCTTAAAAACGGTAATTCATCTTTTATTATGCTGTCCACTCCCTTGTTTTGCAGCCCTATTGCGTTAAGCATTCCTGACGGTGTTTCGGTAACTCTTGGAAGGCAATTGCCGAACCTTTTATTTAATGTGGCGCTCTTCATAGATATTCCCCCAAGAACGCTTAAATCATAGAGCCTTGCATATTCACGACCGAAGCCGAAGCACCCGCTGGCTGCAATTACCGGATTTTTAAGCTTAAGACCCGGTAATTCAACAGATAAACAATCACTCATTATATCACCTGCCCTATCTTAAATACGGGTCCGTCGGCGCAGACCCTGTAGGAAATATTTTCATCTTTTTTATCCCTGCAAACACAAGCCATACAGGCACCTATGCCGCAAGCCATTCTCGCCTCTTTTGACACATAGCCGTTTTCAAAACTGTCTTCTACAGCATTTAACATCTTTGAGGGTCCACAGGCATAAATAAGTCCTTTTAAATCCTTATTTTTAATTAAATCAATCACGTTTCCCTTATATCCGTAAGAGCCGTCTAATGTCGATATGAATGTTGCACAGATTTGTTTGAATTCATATTCAAAAAATACGTAATCCCTTGTATTAAAACCAAGTACCACATTTAACGATTTCCCCTTAAAAGCCATTTCACGTGCTAACTGGTATAAGGGAGGAACACCTATGCCTCCCCCTATTATCAATATGTCGTTATCCGGCACATCGGTATCAAAACCGTTTCCTAAAGGTCCGAAAATTTCCAATTTATCATCTCTTTTCATAAGTGAAAGCTTAAAAGTTCCCTCACCTACTATTTTATAGATAATAACAAAGCTGTAATCTTTTATATGACAGATGCTTATAGGTCTTGAAAGTAGATGACCGTTTACTTTTATATTTATAAACTGCCCCGCTTTCATAAAAGAAGATAAATTGGAGCTTAATGTCATTTTATAGGTATCTTTTGCAATATTTTCATTTTCTAAAACTATGCTTAAATCCTTTTTCATAATCCTCCTATTTCATACTGCTTAATGAAAATGATTGTGACTGCATTACCTTTAATATTGCGTTTGCGGTATCTAAAGAGGTAAAGCAGGGTATAGCGTTTTCAGCAGATATTCTTCTTATTACAAAGCCGTCTTTTGCTGAATCCGCATTGGGTCTTATTGTGTTTATTACATAGTTTACCTTGCCCTTTAATATTATATCAACCACATTTAAGTCGCTTACATTCTCATCATCTATCTTGGATACCATCGTGGTATGAAGCCCCCTGTCCGCAAAATAATTATGCGTTCCTCTTGTAGTGTAAATTCCATAACCTATTGCATCGAGTTTTTTGGCAATCTCAAATGCCTCCTGTTTTTCACCCGCAACGGTAATTAGTACCGACCCGTACAAAGGTATCTTTATTCCGCTTGAAATCATAGCCTTATAAAGTGCCTTTTCCATAGTAACATCTTTTCCTAAAACCTCTCCTGTAGACTTCATTTCAGGTCCTAATGTCGTATCCACCAAGGTTAGCTTTGCAAAAGAAAATACCGGAGCTTTTACATATACCATATCACTTATCGGCAAAATTTCACTATCTATTCCCTGCTCTTTAAGGCTTATTCCTACTGCGGCTTTGGTCGCTATATCTGCCATTTTTACACCTGTTGCCTTAGATAAGAACGGTATGGTTCTGCTTGATCTCGGATTAACCTCAAGTACAAAAACCTCATTATCGGCTCCTACAATGAATTGTATGTTGTACAAACCTATAAAATTAAAGCCTTTACCTATCCTTATTCCATAGTCCACTATTTTATCTATAACTTCTTTGCTTAATGTTTGTGTAGGATACACTGAAATTGAATCTCCCGAGTGTACTCCGGCTCTTTCAATATGCTCCATTATTCCCGGTATAAATACATTTTCTCCGTCACAGATGGCATCTATTTCCACCTCTTTTCCTATTAAATATCTGTCTATCAGTATAGGGGAATCGTGGCTTATTTCCTTGATGGCGCTTTGCATATATCGTCTTAAATCTTTTTCATTATGCACTATTTCCATTGCTCTGCCGCCCAAGACATAAGAGGGTCGTACCAAAACCGGATAGCCTATTTCTTCCGCTATTTTAACAGCCTCATCTATTGTAAATGCGGTATCTCCTTTCGGCTGTTTTATAGAAAGCTCATTGAGCATCTTCTCAAATTTATCTCGATCCTCCGCCTTATCAATGTTTTCAAGAGCTGTGCCTATTATTTTAACCCCTCTGTCGACCAAATCCGCCGCTAAGTTTATTGCAGTTTGACCGCCGAACTGCACTATTACGCCGAGCGGTTTTTCCAAATCAATTATGTGCATCACATCTTCTATTGTTAAAGGCTCAAAATACAACTTATCAGACACTGAAAAGTCGGTAGATACCGTTTCCGGATTATTATTTATTACTATAGCCTCGTATCCTAAAGTCTTTAATGTGTTCACACAATGCACAGTCGAATAGTCGAACTCCACTCCCTGACCTATTCTTATCGGTCCCGAGCCTAATACAATAATCTTTTTTCTGCCTGATACAACGCTTTCATTTTCGTATAAATAGCCTGAATAATAATAGGAAGTTTTGCTGTCAAAAATTCCGGAACAGGTGTCTACCATCTTATATACCGGAGTTATATTATTCTCTTTTCTTACATCATATAATTCCTTTGGCTTCATATTCCAATTTCTTGCAATGTAGGAGTCGGAAAAACCTGCTTTTTTAAGCTTTTTTAATGTATCTAAATCTCCTATATTTTCAAGCATAAGCTTTTCAAGCTTAAAAATATTTAAAAGCTTTTCCAAGAAAAATATATCAATCTTGCTTATTTCATAGATTTTTTCAAGACTGTACCCGCATCTTATAAGCTCCATTATGGCAAAAATTCTTTCATCATCTCTATTTTTAACCTTTTCTACAAGCCCTTCAATATCACTTGGTAAATCCCTTAACTCAATGTGGTCGGTTTTCATTTCAATAGATCTGACAGATTTTAACAGTCCCTCCTCAAAGCTCCTGCCTATAGCCATAACCTCTCCTGTGGCTTTCATCTGTGTTCCCAGTCTTCTGTCCGCACCTGCGAACTTATCAAAGGCAAATCTTGGAAGTTTGGTTACAATATAGTCCACACAAGGCTCCATACAGGCATAATTTGTCTTGGTTATGGGATTTATTATTTCATCAAGAGTGAGCCCTACGGCTGTCTTAGCCGCAATTTTGGCTATAGGATAACCGGTTGCCTTGCTGGCAAGAGCCGATGACCTTGAAACTCTGGGGTTAACCTCTATCACATAATAATTAAATGATTTAGGGTCAAGTGCCAACTGCACATTGCAACCGCCGTTTATTTTAAGAGCCTTAACTATCTTCTTTGCCGCATTTGCAAGCATTTTATTTTCATATTCCGTTAAGGTTTGAGTCGGAGCTACGACTATCGAATCTCCTGTATGTATACCCACCGGATCCACATTTTCCATACTGCATACAATGATTGCGGTATCATTATTATCTCTCATAACCTCAAATTCTATCTCTTTAAACCCTGCTATACTTTTTTCAATCAGACACTGATTCACAGGTGAAATTTTTAATCCGTTTTTTGTAATGGATAAAAGCTGCTTATCATCTCTTGCAAAGCCTCCGCCTGTTCCTCCCAAAGTAAATGCAGGTCTTACAACCACAGGATACTCAATTTTATTAGCAAAATCAATAGCCGCCTCTACCGTATGCACTATTATGGAATCAGGCACAGGCTCGTTTAAATCCCTCATCAAATCTTTAAATTTTTCTCTATCTTCCGCATTTTCTATGGCTTCAAGGCTTGTTCCCAAAACCTCTACATTATTTGCCTGCAATATTCCGGCATTTGCAAGCTCTATTACCAAGTTAAGTGCCGTTTGCCCGCCGCAGTTCCCAAGAATCGCATCAGGCTTTTCTTTATTTATAATTCTTGCGGCAAATTCAAGGGTCAGAGGCTCTATAAATACCTTGTCAGCTATTTCCGTATCAGTCATAATAGTTGCAGGATTTGAGTTAATAAGGATTACCTCATAACCCTCCTCTTTAAGCGAAGTGCAAGCCTGCGAGCCTGAATAGTCGAACTCCGCCGCCTGACCTATTACTATAGGCCCAGAACCTATTACAAGTATCTTTTTAATATCCGTCCTCTTAGGCATTTTCAACCTCCTTGCAATTTTTAATCATCTCATAAAATTTTGCAAAATGCTTGTTTTTATTAACATACGAATCTAAAGTCGGCTTAAACTGTATTGCCGTAATATTTTTGACAATACTGTCAAATCCGTCGATAGTATCATCATTTATATCCCTGTAAAGAACCCTTATATCACTTGGCATATTGTTTTTATCTATCGTGTAGCTGTTATTTTTATTAACAATTTCTATTATATTATCTATTGTATTTTTTACAGGATAATTGCCGCCTCTGTGTCCGTACTTTAATTTTTTTATCTCACAGCCGCAAGCCTTAGCCAGTACCAAATGCCCGAGTCCTATGCCGAATATGGGCATATTACCCATAAGAAGCTTGCATAATTCTATAGTCTTTTCTATAAATTCAGGTCTTCCGGGTCCGTCGCTTAAAATAATTCCGTCAGGGTTAAGCGACACGATATATTCAAAGCTCACATCATAAGGCAGAATAGTAATATCCAGATTTTTGGAATTAAGTTCTTTTACGATATCATTTATCGAGCCTAAATCTATAACTATTATTTTTTCGTTATCATTTTGTATATGAAAGGGCTTCTGTACGGAAACCTTTGAAACAATGCTTTCATCTTCTCTGTAGTTTTTTATCTGTTCGACCAAAACGTCAACATTTGAAATATTATCGGTTAAACAGGCATTCATACTTCCGTTTTTTATTATCTTTTTTGTAATGTGTCTTGTATCAATATCCTTTATTCCCGGAATATTTTTAAGCCTTAAAAATTCATCAAGACAGAGTCTGCTGGTAAAGTTGCTGGGATTATCGCATACATCAGATACAATTACTCCGAAAATATGCGGATTCAACCCCTCAGCTCCATCTCTGTTTATTCCGGCATTTCCTATTAAGGGATATGTAAAATTGATTATATTTCCGCTATTTGCACTGTCACAAAGTATTCCCTGATAACCGTTCATATCGGTATTAAAAATAAGCTTGCCTATACTGAAGCGACTGCCTCCAAAGGCTTCTCCTTCAAAAAAACTGCCGTCTTCCAGAACCAAATATCTCTTAGACATAATCCCTCCTGTAAACGAATTCTCCTAAATACATTGTCCACTCCGTAATTATTGATACCCTCATCTTGTCAAAAGGAGTATTTTTACCCTTTGTAATAAAACTGTTTTTATCTATAATATTATCCTCTTCTTTAATTAAAGTGAGATCCGCATCATAACCCTCTTTTATATATCCCTTGTTTTTAAATCCGAATCTATATGCGGGCTTAGATGAAATATATTTTACAAAATCTTCCAAGCTTATCTTACCTGTTTTCACAAAATTTGTATAAAATAAGGCAACGGCATTTTCTATGGTGGATATGCCGAAAGGAGCATTGACAATCCCTTTAGCCTTTTCCTCTTCGGTATGTGGTGCGTGGTCGTTTGCGATAAAATCAACAGTCCCGTCTAAAAGCCCCTCTATTAAGGCTTCTCTGTCTTCCTTACTCCTAAGTGGAGGATTCATCTTATAATTTGCATTATTCACATCTATATTATCCTGTGTTAATAACAGATGATGAATTGTCACCTCTCCTGAAACATCTGCACCCAGTTTCTTATACTTTCTTAAAAGCTCTACACTTTCTTTGGCACTGATATGACAGATATGATATTTTACACCTGTTTCTTTTGCCAGCTTTAAATCCCTTTCTATCTGCACATATTCCGTTTCGGAAGGTATCCCGACTAAATTGTTTTTCTTTGCAAATTCTCCGTCGTGTACACAGGAATCAGGTTTCCTGTAGCTCATATCCTCGGTGTGTGCGGAAATTATTCCATCTATCTTTTTTATCTCTTCAAAGGCTTTTTTCATTAAATAATCATTCTGCACCCCAACTCCGTCATCACTATAATATCTTAGATTAAAGCTGTTCTTTACAGCATTATAATCTACCGTTTCAAGTCCCTTTTCACCTTTTGTTATACATACATAAGGCACTACATTAATTACCGCCTCTTTTTTTATTAGGCTTAAATAATCTCTTATTGTATCTATATTATCAGGAAAAGGTTTTACATTAGGCATAGCCATTATTGTGGTATATCCGCCCTTTGCAGCAGCCAAACTTCCTGTTTTAACGGTTTCCTTTTCTTCAAAACCGGGCTGTCTTAAATGTGTGTGTACATCTATTCCGCCGGGTATGAGCAGATTAAATTCTGCATCTGTTATTTTTGCCTCAGGGTATTTTTGAGCAAGATTTTCACCTATTTTCACTATCTTTGTCCCATCAATTAAGACATCTCTTATCACACAGTCATTTTTCTTTTTTATCAATTTGGCATTCTTAATTAAAATCATCTTATTCACCGAAGCTTTCATTAAAAATCATTTTTATCATAGCCTTCCTGACAAGTACACCATTTTCCATCTGCTTAAAGATTCTTGATCTTTTATGCTCTACCACCTCATCTGCAATTTCCACCCCTCGATTCACCGGAGCCGGATGCATTATTATGGCATTTTTTTTCATATTTTTTACTCTATCTAATGTGAGTCCATACTCTCTTAGATATTCATCTTTACTTAAATTCATCTTTTCCTGATGTCTTTCGTGCTGTACCCTAAGCATCATAACAACATCGGCTGATTTTATACCCTCATCAAATTCTATATACTCATTCATATCGTCAATATAAGATAGCGGTCCTGAAAATCTGACATTACAGCCGAGCCTTGTCATAACCTCTTTATTACTGTGAGCCACCCTTGAATGTCTTATATCTCCTGCAATCATCACATTTAATCCTTTAAATTCTGAAAACTCTTCTTTTATGGTATAAAGATCAAGCAGGCATTGGCTCGGATGATTGCTTGAACCGTCCCCGGCATTTATTATCGGGATATTTATATTTTTAAGTTCATCAAAATAGTTATCCTTTACGTGCCTGATTACAAGTGCGTCATAACCTATCGCTTCAAATGTTTTGACCGTATCATATAGGCTCTCTCCTTTTATTATCGAACTGCCCTGTGCGATAAAATCGGCAACCTTTAATCCTAAACTATGTTCCGCACTCACAAATGAAAAATGTGTCCTTGTGCTCGGCTCAAAAAAAAGATTGGCAATTAATCTGCTTTTAGATAATTGCCAATCTTTAAAATCACGAGAAAATTTTTTAGAGTCTTCCAATATTTGATTTATCGTATTGATGCTTAAGTCACTTATTTTAAAAATACTGTTCTTATTCATCTTTGCCCTCCGAAATTTCTATCCCAATTATTTTATCACAGAGAAATATTAAATGCAAGAATGTATTTTTAAAGTACAAGATGCCTTTCGGTGTTTTGAAATTCTAAAAATTCCAATTATAAAAGCTCTATCTCTTCCTTACTAAGTCCGGTAGTCTTAATTATTATATCCGTAGAAAAGCCCTGATTTTTCATATTTACGGCTATAAGTCTTATTCCTCGAC
>CAUUFM010000012.1:0-14019 GCA_963544505.1 uncultured Lachnospiraceae bacterium
TCGCCTCACCGATATCCCCTTGAGCAAAACCGTAATTAACTAAAGCATCCGAATACCCCTTATCCATATTCGTCATCATAAAAACTGAAACGATACCGGATAAACTCGCTAAAACTGCCACAATAATAAATGCTACGATTAATCTCTTTCCAATCTTCATCTTCTTAAACATACTAAGCCCTCCAAATATACCATAATCTTAAAATTTTTTAAAATAAAAAACCGAACCGTTAATAAGATTATCAATTACGCAACTAAAATTTATTTTAGCATAAATTACAAAAAAGTCAATGCAAAAAGCCATTTGTAGCAAATTATAAATAATTTATTAAGTATTTTTTGTGTTCTTATTTATTTTTTATGTTCAAATTCATCACCCCCCCCCTGTTTTTTCTCCTATATTTTTATTGCTTTTAAACAAATTGTTCACCTAAAAAGACCCCGCTTAGAGCGTCTATACTCTAAAGGGGTCTTCTCTTTATTTAACGGGATCGTTTAAAGCTGAAGGATCTACCGGCGTTACCGGATTTACAGACTCTACAGGGCTTACCGGTTCTATAACAATTTTCTCTTGCGATTTTATTATATCTGTAGGCTCTACAGGCTCAATTACCGCCTCTACATCTTCAACCTCAGCCACATCTGACGGTTCTTTCACAGCATTTGGAGTAATCACAGATGTAGGGGCTGTGGGTTCTACAGGTTTTTGCACAGCATCAGGCGGCACAACAGGCTCTGGGCTTTTTACAGTCGTATCGGAGTTTGAATATCCCTTATTATAATCTGCAAGGCTTGCATCGGAGCTGCAACCGAACATCGGAAAAATCGCCATTATAAATAATATTATATATATCGTATTTTTTATCAGTTTATTTATTTTCATAATCATATAATTTTTATAGTTTTAAAAGATATTTTTTATAGTAAAAATGGTCATACACAATAAAATTATGTATGACCATTTTAAAATTTCAGTCAAATAGGTATATGATATTGTTATGCATAAGTATCAACAATATTTCCTAAATGAGCAGGAGACGGTACTGTAGCTTTTTGTAACATATCAGTCAAAGCCTGAGCCTGTATCTGTTCAGCTTCCATAGCCTTTTTCATCAAAGACATTGAAACCGCACTGCCCTGATTTGTTGAAGCAATATTCATACTAACTGCTGCTATATCCATAATCACGTCTCTCCTTTCGTTTATAAAATGAGCTGTAGCTCTTATAATTATATCGACATAAATCTCAAATACTTAAACCCCTTACGGTCTTACTATTACTTCAAATATATTAGAGGCTGTAGAAGAGCCTACTGCGGCATCAGCTCTAAATTTATACATATGTGCCGCTGCACCGTTTCCGCCGATAACCACCTTATCTCCTGCTAAAGCTGCTGTAGGAAGCGGATCTAAACTTTCCAAACAGCTGAATGTAAATGTAGCCTTTGATAAATCAATGTCGTTACTATACTGATCCTTTAAGCCCACAACTCTGATATTATCAGCTGTTCCTGCAGAGGTAACCGATGCGGTGTTTTCGTTAAATACAAGGGCTGTAGCTACGGCATTCTCACCTATCGTAACAGTTGCCGGTGTAAATTTAACGGTCTTTCCCTCGTAGGTGTACTCCACAATTATAGTCGCCGTACCCTTAGCTATCGGATTAATCGTATTATTTACCATAGTAAATATGGAATTGTCAGATGATGTGAATTTTACCGTATTATCCATACTGCTCTTTATTTCTTTTCCGTCACTGGTTTTTAAGCTCACAAAAAATTTCATATTTGTAGTGTCTTTTGCCAAAATTTTCGATGTGGCATTATCCGCCTTACTATAGTCAAAGGCAGCCGAGCTCTGAGAAAATCCCCAAGATGAAAGACTTACATTTTCCGTAGTTTCTTTGGTAACAGCTATTTCTCCCTTACCCTCAACCTTTTTTACACCGTTTTGATATGTTATTGTAATCTTTGCAGTAGCCGAAGGATCGAACATCTTCAGTTCATTATTAACCTTGTCATAAAAGCCCTTTCCGGCTGCAATATCGGCATTTATGCTTATATAATTTTTAGCCGTAGCAGTAATATCCACACCGTTTTCATCAAAAAACGGTATAAGCTATCTTCTTTCCTATATTCATAGGAACGGTCTTTGTATCTAATCTGATAGATGCTACATCACCTTTCAATGAATTGATTGAAACCGTATAAACTTTTTTGTCAACGGGATTGGTATATTGCAATTCATAAGAATTACCGCTGTTTAATTCTATATAAGCCTCAATCTCCACGTTCTTTTTATCTTCACTTAATATTAATTTTTTAAGTGCCACCATACTTTTTCCGGTCTTGTCATTAAGTGTAAAATCATTGACACTTACATTGTCTGCAAATCCGGCAGAAAACATCGCCTCTATCTTCTTTTCGGAGCTTTGACGTGCGGAAAGTTTAGGTTCTTGCATTTTCTGTGCAGTATCATCGGCATTTTTGTCTTTTGCCTCAGGAACATTTACCTTTAACTTCGCTTTAAGCTTTTTATTGCTCAAACTGTAAACGGTAATCACCGCATCTCCCTCGTTAACTGCCGTTATCTTATAACCTGTCTTGTTTATTTTCTTTACCTTTACCACATCTGTGTCGTCGCTTTTAACCTTTATATACTTTACAGCACTCTTCGGTACTATATTTGCCCGTATATTAGCCTTACCTGTGGACTTTATCGTCATACTCTTTCCTATTTCAAGTGTCACCTTCTTCTTTGAAAGAGTTATCTTCTTTGCGTTTACCGCCGCATTTGTAAATGCAGGTGATAAGCTTGCAATCATTGCCGCCGATAAACAGACAGCCACAGCTTTCTTAATTGTTCTTTTAGATTTAATCATCTTTTTCCTCCTGTATAAAAATTTATATTATTTTGAAAGTTAGCTATACTTGCCTATACTGAAAGCAAGCTTTCGTATAGGCAAGTATAGTCTACTTTTTTGTAGCTATTACTTCAGAAATATCATCTTCATTTTGCGGAAAATTTTGGTCTTTAGAATCCTTTTTATCGGTGAATTTATTTACCACATCAGGAACTAAATCCATTATCTTACTCGCAACATTTTGATTTTTTATGTTAATTACTTTCGTCAATCCGTCCTTTATCACAAGAACTGCGGACGGGGTAATTTTCCCGCCCATTCCGCCGCCTCCGGAATTTTTCTTTTCAGATATCCCTGCTGTAGCCGCCGCTCCGAAGCTGATATCCATAAGCGGAATAATTATAGTATCATCAATATGAATGGCATCGCCTACAACGGTCTTTGCTGTAACAAAATGATCCATTCCCTCAAATAAAGCCTTTACATTATCAGAAAACTTATTATTATCCATTATTTTTCTTCCTATCCTCTTAATATCTTTTTTGCTCGCCTTATTGTTATTTTAATATGTTTATCAAACACAAGTCTTAAAACATATAAAATCAAATATATCGGCACTACTGTGCCGTTAACCTTTATTTTGCCGCAAAATATTTCATTTTCAAAATCCGGAATAACCACAAGAGCCGTCTTTAAATATTCATCAATCAGAGAATATATGCCATAAACCTTTCCCGTAATATCCGGTTCTTCAAATCCTATTGAAAGCTTACCGGATACTTTCTTCGGTAATATATGCTTCAGGATTTTATGCAAAAGAAATTTTGCCTTTGTCACGGCTTTACCGGTTTTTTCGTTTTCATAAAGCCTTATCAATTTGTCTTTCTTTTTTAATATAGCCTTTATTTTTTTTATAAAAACATTATTTTGTATATCAGTTAAAAAATCTGATGAATCCTTTTCTTCCTGTTCTGAAAGTGCAGATTTTTTATTATGTTTTTTTTTATCCGATAAATATAATCTTAAAAACAAAATCTTAATATATTTTTCTATCTTATATTCATTTTTTAATAAGTGAAAAGCTAAGATAAAAAACATAATTTTTACCTTAAACTCTCCGTTTATTTTTTTGTATGATAATTCTTTGCAATCAAGGTTTATGTCATAAAATACAGGACAAACAAGTATCAAAATCAAAAGTCCCGCTATTCCTAATAAAATCCATAGAATTATAGAAAGACCCGTATTTAAAATAATCATATATTATCCATTTGCCACTTGTTAAGCTTTCTAAGTTTCATATATTCGTTGTATGCGACCTCTAATATCTGTCTTTCATTCGCAAACTTTAATAAATGGTATGCCTCGTGAAATTTATAAAAACCCGAATCCGTAAAATATTCCTCTCTTTGAGGCTTGCTGTAATAGCTGTGTGCATTCATAAGATACCAATGCACTTCTTTTAATATAAGACTGTCCTTTACATTAAAACTATACTCGCTCTTGCCCACATATTTAACAATTTCAGCCTGCACTCCGCTCTCTTCAAGCACCTCTCTGACAGCTGTCTGCTTGTATTCCTCATTTTCTTCAACAGTTCCTTTAGGAAGTACCCAACCGTCATATCTTTGATAATAATTCTTGTATAGTAATAATATTTTCCCTCTAAAAATTACTACTCCGCCGCAGCTTACTGCTCTAGGCATTTAATGTCCCCCTATCCGATTATGAAGCTCATTACTGCCCTTTAGTATATCTTTTTTAAATAAATTTTGCAATAGTATTTAAACATTTTATTGCTGTTTTTATTATTTTTATTGTGTCTTTTCAAAAAATATTATATAATGGTTAGCATACTGAAATTATTAAAAAATATGACTTGGGGGGATAGCTCTATGAATTTAAAAAATTTAAAACTTAAGCATAAAATGATTGTTATGATTGTCGTTGAAGCCATCATATTTACGACTTTATGCTGTATTTCGTTGTTTCTGCTCAGAATTATAGATTCAGGACATAAAAAGCTTATGACAAACAACGGATTGTCGCAGGGTCATATAGCGTTAATCTTAAATTGTATAGAAGAGGAGGAAATCGCTGTAAGAGATGCGGTTTTCTCTAATGAACACGAGTTTTCAAGTGAATTAAAGGAGAAAATAACAGTACTTGAAAAAAATTATGACGAAATGAGAACTCATTTTCAAATTCATATAGTTAAAAAAGATGAGCAGGCTCTTCTTGGCAAAATTGATGAACTCAGGAAATTAAGAAATACAGAATTTAATCGTATTGTCAATTTGACAAATCAAACGGAAATAAGAGAAGCCTTGAAAAGCAAAGAATATTTAAAGCTTGCAGATGATTTTACAGACTCCTGGACCTCTATGCTTGAACATAAACAACAGGGTGTTACAAATGAAATGCTTTCTATGAAGAAACTGATTAATATTATGACAATTGTTGTCATTCTTGCAATAATAGGTTGTATTGCCTTTTGTATATTATTAGGAAGTCATGTGGCGGATACGATAGCAAATAGAATTATTTCATGTGTGGACAGAATAAAGCTTTTGGCAAAAGGAGATTTAAAAACACCTTCGCCTAAAGCAATTTCCACAGATGAATCGGGGCAATTAGCCATAGCCACAAATACAATTGTAAAAGATTTAAATAACATCATTACAGATATTGCTTATCTTACGGAAAGTATGGCTGAGGGCAATTTAAATGTCGGAAGTAAAATCCCTGAAGCATATGTCGGGGACTTTTACGGAATACGTGTATCAATAAGAAAGATGCGTGACAGCCTGACACATATTCTGGGTGAGGTTAAAAGTGCATCAACTCAAATAAAAGAGGGCGCGGGACAGGTGGCTTCCGCTTCACAGGATTTATCACAGGGAGCTACCCAGCAGGCTTCAAGTATAGAAGAATTATCCTCTATACTTTCCGAGATTTCCGATCACATTAAAAGTGATGCCGAATCGGCAAATAATGCCGCCGTGCAGAACACTACGGTTATAGAAGCGGTACATCACAATAATGAATTAATGAATCAGATGTCCGATGCTATGCAACATATTTCAGAAAGAAGCTCTGAAATAAGCAAAATTATTAAAACCATCAATGATATAGCATTTCAGACCAATATATTAGCTCTTAATGCGGCGGTTGAGGCGGCAAGAGCCGGAGAGGCGGGAAAAGGTTTTGCGGTAGTTGCAGATGAAGTGAGAAATTTGGCGTCTAAATCCGCTGAGGCTGCAAATAATACTGAAGCTCTTATTGCGGAAAGTATATCGGCAGTCAATAACGGCGTTGAAATTGCACAAAAGACTGCGGAATCCGTAAATCAGATTGTCGAATCCACAGAACAGGTAGATGTTTTGGTCAGAGCTATTGCCAAAAATACAACCTCTCAATCAGAGTCAATCTCACAAATCAATGTAGGAGTGGATCAAATATCGTCGGTTATACAGGCAAATACTGCAACCTCAGAAGAACAGGCGGCAGCTTCGGAGCAATTGGCGGCTCAGTCAAATTATTTGGAAACTTTGCTTTTAAAGTTTGACCTGTCGTCAAAGTCTTCATCAAAGCTTGAAGAAAATACTTGAATTAAAGTTAAGGAGATGATTTTTAATGAAAAGTTTCAGCAGTAAGCTTTCAGGAATTTTAGTATGTGCGATAATTGCAACGCCGTCGTGGTTTTTAGGAAAGGCTGTTCCGACGGTGGGAGGACCGGTGTTTTCCATTCTAATCGGTATGATTATTGCAATATTTTGGAAAGAAAAGAAAAATGCAAAGAACGGTATAGGCTTTACATCTAAGTATATTTTGCAAACTGCTGTCGTTTTACTCGGTTTCGGGCTTAATTTGAATGTGATATTACAAACAGGAAAACAATCACTGCCTATTATCATTTGTACCATTTTAACATCTTTAATAATTGCATTTATTTTACAAAAAGTGATGAAAATAAAAGGGAATGTAGCCACACTTGTCGGAGTCGGATCTTCTATCTGCGGCGGTTCTGCAATAGCCGCCACCGCTCCCGTGATTGATGCAGACGATGAGGAGATTGCTCAAAGTATTTCCGTGATATTCTTTTTTAATATAATTGCCGCACTTATCTTTCCTTTATTAGGTCAGATAATAGGAATTTCAGGAACTTCAGGCGAGGCTTTCGGTATTTTTGCGGGTACCGCAATAAACGACACCTCATCAGTTACCGCCGCAGCTTCTACCTGGGATAATATGTTCAACTTGGGAAGCGAAACCCTAAATAAAGCTGTGACCGTAAAGCTGACCAGAACTCTTGCAATAATACCTATTACTTTGGTACTTGCGTTGCATACGGCAAATAAAAAGAAAAAAAAAGGAGATGTATCGGAAAATACATTTAAGTTAAGCAGAGCCTTTCCTATGTTCATTCTCTACTTCGTAATCGCATCAATTATAACAACTGTTTGCATAAATAACGGCATAGATGGTGCTATTTTCAAGCCTTTAAAAAATTTAAGCAAATTCTTTATAATTATGGCTATGGGTGCAATCGGATTAAACAGCGGCATAGTTAAGCTTATAAAAACCGGAGGAAAACCTCTTATTTTAGGGGCTTGTTGCTGGACGGGAATTACTGCGGTGAGTCTGTTGCTTCAGCATATCCTTAATATCTGGTAAATAAAATACAGCCCGTGAAGATACAAAAACCTCTTCACAGGCTGTATTTTTACTTAATTAAAATCATCTGATAATTTATTATAATTGTAAAACATCGTCACCTCTTATGATAAATTCATCTTTATCATAATCAATGACCAAGCTTTTATTATTATACTCATTTGAAAGTATTTCTCTTGCAAGCAGGGTTTCTACAGTTTTTTGCAGATAACGCTTAAGCGGTCTTGCTCCATAAACTGCATCATATCCGCCACTTATCAAAGCGTCCTTTGCAACATCGGTTAAGGAAGCCTTTACACCGGTATTTTCAAGTCTTAAATTTAGTTCATTTAATAAAATATTAAGAATAGAATAAATATTTTCCCTGCTTAACGGCTTAAACATTATAATCTCATCAATTCTGTTTAAAAACTCCGGCTTAAAACTGTTCTTAAGCAGAGAATACACCTTATCTTCAGCCTCCTTTGAAATTTTATTGTTATCTATGCCCTGTAATAAAAATTCAGAGCCTATGTTTGATGTCATAATAAGAATGGTATTTTTAAAATCAACCGTTCTGCCTAAAGAATCGGTTATTCTGCCATCATCTAATATCTGCAAAAGAACATTAAATACATCACTGTGTGCCTTTTCAATTTCATCAAATAGAACCACACTGTAGGGTTTTCTTCTTACAGCCTCCGTCAGCTGTCCGCCCTCCTCATATCCCACATATCCCGGAGGTGCTCCTATTAACCTTGATACAGAAAATTTTTCCATATACTCGCTCATATCAATCCTTATCATAGAATTTTCATCATCAAACAACTGCTTGGATAATGATTTGGCAAGCTGTGTCTTGCCTACACCGGTAGAACCTAAAAACAGAAATGAACCTATGGGCTTATTTATATCCTTTATACCCGCCTTTGACCTTAAAATAGCGTCGGTTACCCTTTTTACAGCATCATCTTGTCCTATAACCTCCTCATTGAGCCTCTTATCAAGGGTTAAAATTTTCGTCTTTTCCTCCTCGTTAAGCTTGGAAACGGGAATACCTGTCCATCTTGATACAATCTGCGCTATCTGTTCCGCTCTCACCTCTTCCTTAATCTTAACATCTTTTTTTGCCCGTTCTTCCGCTTCTTTAAGCTTAAGCATAAGATTCGGAAGCTCTCCATACTGCAACTTGGCGGCTTTATTCAAATCATATTCTCTTTTTGCTCTTTCAATTTCAATATTCGTATCCTCAATCTTCTTTTTTATATCATTAAGCTTATTTATCTTCGCCTTATCATTCTCCCAATTTGCAAGAGCTGTCTTCAATTCATCTTCTTTATAATTTAATTCATCTTTTAATTCTTTAAGTCTGTTAAGGCTCTTTTCATCTTTCTCTTTTTTAAGGGCGGTTTCTTCAATTTTAAGCAACATCACCTTTCTTTTAAGAGAATCAATCTCATCAGGCATAGAATCAAGCTGAGTCTTTACCATTGCACAGGCTTCATCTACCAAGTCAATAGCCTTATCAGGCAAAAACCTGTCGGAAATATATCTTTCAGATAAAATAGCCGCCTGTACCAATGCTGAATCCTGTATTCTTACCCTGTGAAACATCTCGTAGCGTTCTTTAAGACCGCGCAATATAGAAATTGTGTCATCTATAGTAGGCTCGTTTATCATAACGGGCTGAAAACGTCGCTCAAGTGCGGCATCTTTTTCAATATATGTCCTGTACTCGTCCAAGGTGGTAGCTCCTATACAATGAAGCTCGCCTCGAGCAAGCATAGGCTTTAACAGTTGTCCGGCGTCCATAGCCCCGTCAGTCTTTCCTGCCCCTACGATATTATGCAGCTCATCAATAAATAAAATAATCTCCCCGTCACTTTTCTTAATCTCATCAAGCACAGCCTTAAGTCTTTCTTCAAACTCGCCTCTATATTTGGCTCCTGCCACCAAAGCTCCCATATCCAAAGCAAAAATCTTCTTATTCTTTAATGATAACGGCACATCGTTTTTGGCTATTCTTTCAGCCAAACCCTCTACAGCCGCTGTTTTTCCGACTCCGGGTTCTCCAATTAAAACAGGGTTGTTCTTAGTTTTTCTTGATAAAATCCTGATAATGTTCCTAATCTCATCATCTCTTCCGATTACCGGATCAATCTTATTATTAAGGACACGCTCCACCATATCGTATCCATATTTATTAAGCGTGTCATAGGTATTTTCAGGATTATCCGATGTCACACTGACATTGCCCCTGATACCCTTTAATGCAGTTAAAAACCTCTCCTCAGTGATTTCATATTCCTTAAAAATCTCTTTTATTTCACTACCGGGCTTTCTAAGCAATGCAATAAATAAATGCTCTACGGAAACATATTCATCAGACATAGACTTGGCGATATTTTGAGATGAAGTAATTACAATTGACAATTCCTGTCCTAAAAATATCTTTCCTCCCTGCACCTTGGGCAATTTTTCCACAGCCCTTTTTACACTATTTAAAAACTTCTCCTTATCTATTTCCATTCTGTCGATAAGCTTTAAAATAAGGCTGTCATCAAGCATTAAAAGTGATAACAATAAATGCTCACAACGAAGCTCCTGATTACCGTATTCAAGTGCCAACTCCTCTATCATATTTATAGCTTCTATGGATTTATTTGTAAATTTTTCTATTTTCATAGACACCTCCCGAATCAAAAAATATTTGTTTTATTTGTTATATTATATATAGCACATAAAAGCCTCTCTGTCAACAAAAATATTAACAAAAAAATCCAATTAAAATGACATAATGTCATAGATTGGATTTTTTCAATATTTTATTTAATTTTATTAATTTCATCTATCAATACGGAAATAACGGCATTTGCATCTCCCACTATTCCAATATCCGCCACATCAAATATGGGTGCGTCCTCGTCCTTATTTATAGCCACAATGTAATCGGATTTCAATATTCCCGATACGTGTTGCGTGGCACCGGATACACCGCAACCTATATAAAGCTTGGGAGCTACCACTTTTCCTGATTGCCCTATCTGCTTGTTCTTAGGCACTCTTTTGCTCTCGGTCACCGGTCTTGTTGCACCTATTTGAGCTCCTATGCTGTTTGCCAATTTTTCTACAAGTAAAAATCCCTCATCGGTATCCATTCCTTTTCCGCAAACAACTATTTTTTCGGCATCTTCTATATTTACATCTTCTGCAACCTGTTTTATCACCTCTTTGATAATTGTATTTAAATCATCGGATTTTATGTTTTCTTTTATTATATCGGTATTATCCGCCTTGTGCTTTTCCTTTTTAAAAGCCCCGTTGCTTAAAAGAGCAAGCTTTACCTTATCGTCATTTATTGTTACATCTTTTAAAACCGCACCTCCGTACATCGCTATTGTAAATTCCATATCATCACCGATATCAATAGAATTTACTTGAGATAAACAGATAGCATTAAGCCTTGCCGATGTAAATCCCAATATATCTCTGCTCTTAAAATCACTTCCCGATAAAACAAGACTTGGAGAATACTTTAATATTATTTTTTCCAATATTTTACCATATGATTGTATATTATAGGCATTATTTGCAACCTCTATTATCCTTTTAGCTCCGTACTCTTTACAAGTATTTTCAGTATTTTCGTCAAACTCTCCTATTAAAACAGCAGTCACATCGCCGTCCGAGAGTTCATAGGCTAAAGTCAAAGCCTCTAATGAAGAATTCATAACAACCTTATCTTCACAACAAACATATACCATTATCATAATAACACCACCCCCTATAACACTTTATTTTCAAGCAATTTTTCCATAAGCTTTGCGACAGCCTCATCTACAGGTTTACCGGATATCTTAACTCCTGCCTGCCTCTTTGCCCTCTCATAAGTCTTTTTCACCACAATTAAACTTTCTCCCAATGCAATATCATTTATTTCATCAATAGGTTTTTTTCTGGCTGCCATCTTGCTTTTTATGGTAGCATATCTCGGATCATAATCAGGTCTTCCTACCGTAACCACACAGGGCATATCACTTTCAATCAATTCCACACCGCTGTCGGTTTCGTGACTGCCGATTATTTTATCATTATTTAAACTGATATCAATCAAATCGGTTAAAACCGGCATATCAAGTACAGATGATAAAATTACACCGACCTGTCCTGTCGTAACATCGGTACTCTCTTTTCCGGTAAATATTATGTCAAATTTTTGACCCCTTTTTTCCTCTATGGCTTTTATTACCTGTGATAATGTCTTGGCGGTATCTAAGGCTGTGGAATCCTGATAATTATCAGCTACTACCAAGCTCGCCTCATCTCCTCCCACAGCAAGTCCGTTCTTTAGAGCAACCTTTGCCTCATTATTTCCTACAGATAACAGAGTAATATGAGCATCAGCCGCACTTTCCTTTAATCTTGTAGCCATCTCTAAAGCATAGGTATCAAAAGCGTTTTCAATACTTTCTATATTATCGGGTGTAATCTTTGCATTTACCTCATCATAACCGATGCTGACAGAATCATCAAGAACCTGCTTTATACAAACCAATATATTCATAAACCTCTCCTTTAAATATCTTAAAATTAAGCAATCGTTTTATTTCCTATTACCATTCTACAGATTTCGTTAGTCCCCTCAAATATCTGAAAAATCTTTGCATCTCTTAAAAGCTTTTCAACCGGATATTCTCTTGAGTACCCATAGCCCCCGAATGCCTGTATAGCCTCAGTTGTAACCCGCACCGCCACATCTGAGGCATAGCATTTTGCGATAGCCGAATCAACGCTGTAATCAAGCCCCATATCCATTTTATTTAAAGCATTTGCTGTCATAGCCCTTGCCGTTTCTATACCTATTCTCATATCGGCTATTTTAAAGAGCATAGCCTGATTTTTAATAATAGGCTTTTTAAACTGCTCCCTTGTCTTAGTATAGGCTATAGCCTCCTCCATAGCCCTCTGTGCTATTCCGACCGCCATACAGGCAACAAATGCTCTTGCCTGATCAAGTGTCTTTAGAGCTATTTTTAATCCCTCACCCTCTTTTCCTATGAGATTTTTTGCAGGAATTTTACAATTATCCAATATCACATCACAGGTATTAGAGGTTCTAAGCCCCATCTTATCCTCATCATTACCGAAAGAAAGTCCTGAAGTACCCTTTTCCACATAGAACATAGAAATCCCGTTTACTCCCTTAGATTTATCAGTCATCGCCGTAATACAGTAAAAATCCGAATAAGCTCCGTTAGTAATAAAACACTTTCTTCCGTTAAGAATATAGCTGTCACCGTCCTTTAACGCAGTAGTTTTTCCGGCTGCCGCATCAGAACCCGCCTCCGGCTCTGTAACGGCAAAAGCCGCCAAGCCTCCATCAAGGGCTATTTCACAAGCCCTTTGTAACAATTCCTCATTTCCCGATATAATAAGAGGCTTTAATGCAAGCCCTGTTCCGAATACACCTACCGCAAGTCCTGCATCAGCCTTAGCCACCTCTTCAACTATAGCGGCAATATCTGTTCTTGAAAGCCCCATACCTCCATATTTTCCCGGAACTTCAAGTGCGGTATATCCCTGTTCTCCCGCCTTTTTATACAGCTCTTTTGGAAATTCACCTGTTATATCAAACTCTTTTACCTTATCCCTAATCTCTTTATCACAAAACTTTTTCACGTCCTTGAGTATATCCTGTGCTTCCTCTGAAATTATATATCCCATATTTTACCTCCTCATTTAAGTTTCTAATCTATATCAGCTATTCCGGTTTCTAAATCTTAATCACAAAAGTTCTATCTCATCCTTACTAAGTCCCGTAGTCTTAATTATTATATCAGTATCAAAGCCCTGATTTTTCATATTTACGGCAATCAATCTTATTCCTCGTTTTTCGCCCAACTTTTCTCCAATAGCTATGCCTCGACTTTCACCTCGCTTTTCGCCAATGGCTATACCTCGTTTTTCGCCCAGCTTTTCACCCTCAAACAATCCATTTTCATATATCGTGGTTCTGTCACAGGCATCCTTAAATTCTGCCAAGTACAAGGCTCTCTCCTTAGGATCGCTGTAAAATTCTTTCATCATCACATTCGCTTTTTCCATAATCTCATCCTCCCTTGAAAGAGTTTCTCTTAAAGCTTCACTGTCCGTTTCAATAAATAATAACCATTTCTCAAGCTCATTTAAATTATCTATTTCCTTATTCAGCAAAGTCAAATCCAAAAAATGCAGCTCCAATATATCCTTAAACGGCTTATAATCCTTTATGTTTAATATCTTATAAACTGAATGTATCTCATCTGAATAAGGAAATTTGCTGTTAAGCACATTTATACTCACACATTTTTTAAGCTTTGAATAGTTTTGACCCTTATGTATCTCCTCCGCATAACTGTTTGCCCAACCGAACATCACCCTCTCTTCATAATAGGAATGCCATATATTTTGCATTTCTATGTTTATTATAGTATCTTTGTTTAATTCAAGCTTTATGTCTA
>CAUUFM010000013.1:0-13787 GCA_963544505.1 uncultured Lachnospiraceae bacterium
AAAAAGGGCTTAAATATGATTATTTTAATAAGTTGGAAGAGCGATTTAGTGATATAAGAAGCATTTACTATTTGTTATATTTTTCTGGATATTGGGAGGAGAATAACAATGGGGATTTTGAGAAATTAAAACAATATTTAGAAGTTGCTGAAAAGTTTTTTTACAAAAATAATATTGAACTTTATAAAATCTTTGCGCTGGCAGTTAACTATAATTCGGAAACTGAAAAATTGATGGCTCCTGATGAAATAAATGAAAGAACAAATCTACGATTTATCAATCCAAATTCGAATAAACATCTTGAAGATAACAATTACCATCATTGGAAAGATACATATTATTTTATAAAAGATAATCTTGATGAAAAGGATATGTTACTTAGAAAATGTAAATTAAATTATCTTAGAAGGGCATATGATCTTTGTGATATGAAGAAAATTTCTGATCTTCGTAATTCTATTTCTGAAGAAAAATATAATAATTGTTGGCTAAAGTATGCTATACAAAGAAGTGAGATAGGACTTTTTGAAAGAAAAATTAGTTTTTCAGACCAAAAATTATATATACAGCTATATGATAATGAAAAACAAGAATATTCAAATGATAAATTGAATTTTTTTGCATATTTATATTTAATAGATAAAAAGCGAGATAAATTTTTGTGTTTTGAATTCAATTCATATGTATACAACTTGCAGACAAAGAATGTTCGCGATACAAAATTTTATGAGGATTACTTAAGTTATTATAATGGGAATAATGATTGAAAAATTATAAATCCATTTGAATTGCGTATAATATGGGAAAAAGAAGTGAAAAAGCGGTGGGAAACTCGAGATTTTTTTTACTATAAATATAGACTTGAGATGTCATGCGACAAAGATAGTCTGATTGAATTAGATAGAGATGTAATAAGAAAAATTAGTTTTGATATAAGTCCGGATATCAAATCCGAGTTATCTTATGATTTTGAAAGATATAGAGATAAGATAAAGGTACTGGTTCAAGATGAAGAGAAAATAATGGAAGAGCTGGATAGCAAAATAGATTTGTATTATAAGCTTTTAATGGAAGAGTGTGATAAAGATAAGGAAATTAAGGTAATTAATGATGTTGGAGATTTTATTTCAAAAAATTATAATCGTGAAGCGAGTTTTAACTCTGGCGATATCAATAAATATTTATCTAACAAAAGTAATAAAGTTGATATTTAAGATTGTCGTTTACCTAGCAGATAATTTATATGCTGATGACAGTTCTCGAAAGGGAATTTGATGAAATACTTTATCGTATAAAATTAAGGGTTGGTTGGAGAGAGTTTTCGCAGCTTCCGATGCAGATTACAAGAAATGTCGTGGAAATGCAGGATTTAAGAGATGTGGAAGATCAGGTAGTGGAAGTAGTTGATCAGATGGTTTATACCGACCTTATTAATAATCTGTTGAAAAATCCGGTGTTGCAATTAAAATAGAGCTAAATCAGATTAAGAGATTGCTTTCCCCCAAATTTAAAACATCAACTTAAAAATGATCCCAAAATAGTAAATAGGTATGTAGATGAAGTAATTAAGAGCTATAAACAACTGTTAATATCTCTATTATGTTATATTCTTTTTTGGTTAGTATATGTTGCCCTTATCTGTCTGAGAATTATTTGGATATTTAATGGGCACTATAATTATTTAAATTCATCAGATTTTGGAGTTGTCATTGGATCTGTACTTAATTTGAAATATTTTATTTTTATAAGATGGCAACTTTCGGGTATAAGATTTTGTTTAAGAATGGCACTCATTTATCGATGCTTATCATTTATGCAAGGGCAGTTGAAGCAGATAAATTAAGTACACCAATCGCGGCAGCAACGGGAGTTTTATTTCTTTTTGATTACAGAACATATTACTTATTGTCGGATGACTAATTGTATTCAGGAGTGATGAAATCCCGCCTTTGATAGCTGTAGAATAAAAAATTTGCTAAGCCTCTACTCATATGACTTACAGGATTTTGCTAATATAGCTTTGTAGACTAAGAAGAGTATAATTGAATATAAGTTATCAGATTAAATTTATTAAGAATAGTTAACTTTAAGTTAAAAAGTTATAAATTTATGATACAATAAAAGTATTCAAGTTTATAGAGGTTAGCTGTAAAAAGATTAGAGGGAAAATAAATGAGCAAAGAAATCACAGAAAAGTTAAAAGAAGAATATAGATTACCATATAAGTTAGAACATCACCTGAGTGAAGTGTGTAATAATAGTACATATGCTAATTTGCTATCAGTATGGAATATTAATAAAAAAATGTGTAGTGATGCTTTAAGTACAGTAATTATGAATTATCCACACTATACTAAGCATGATATTTCTCATTGTGAAGCGATCCTAACAAATATTGAAATGCTATTGGGAGAAGAGGCAATTAAACTTTTATCCCCGACAGATACATGGCTTTTATTACAATCAGCTTATCTTCATGATATAGGGATGGTAATAGAGTGCAAGAAGATTGAAGAAAATTGGGATTCTAAGGAATTTCAAGATTATTTGCATAAGATGGAGACTTCTACTGATGATTCCTTATCACAGAATGCCAAGTTTATCCTATCTCTTGGGGATAAGCTCGCAAAAAAGGAAAATGTGTTTGCGTGGCCGGTTCGAGTCAGATATGCAGTAACACTTCTTATTGCTGAATATTATAGAAAGCAACATGCGGAAGATTCAAAATCATATATTGAAGATATGGGAAGGATTTTTCATATTGATTTAGGATTTAACGGATTGATTCAGCAAAGATTAATTATGCTTTTGGCAGATATTGTATATTTACATACAGAATCCAATCAAAAGATATTAGAGTTAGATTACCGGACAAATGGGTTCAATGCAGATTATGTACATCCGAGATTTTTAGTGCAGATGTTGAGAATGGGGGACTTGCTGGATGCGGATAATCATCGGTTTAATAGAACAAATGAGGTGGTATTCGGAGAAATTCCTGAAACCTCAAAGAATCATTTGGAGAAGCATATATCGGCGAAACATATATTAATTACTCCGGATATCATTGAATACAGGGCTGATTGTAATAAATTGGAGGTGTATCGTGAAACAAGAGTCTTTGTTTCCTGGTTAAAGGAAGAAGTTGAGTTTTGGGCACTTAACTGGAAAAATATTATGCCGAAAATGATTAAGGGCAGCGCCCCGAAGTTAGGAAAATGTGAAATGCTTTTAAATGGGGTTCCGGATATTCAAGGACTTTCCGATTTGAGATTTTCCATTTCTCCGGAAAAGGCATTTGAAGTGATAGAAGGTAGCAATATTTATGAAGATCATTTTGTCTTTTTGCGTGAAGTAATCCAAAATGCTATGGATGCCTGTAAGGTTCAATTATGGAGAGATATATCGGAAGGACGCTATGAAAGTTGGATTTTGCATACCGGAGATGGAGAAATTCAACCGTTTGAAATAGAGCATAAAGTATTCAATAACTATAGAGTTGAAGTTCGACTTTGTAGTTATGATGACCATCATTTTAAAGTGATTGTTAAAGATAACGGGATTGGGTTATCTGTAGAACAACTTAAAAAAATTTGCGATGTTGGAGTAAGTTACTTAGGGGACAAAAAGAGAAAGGAAGAAATTCAGACAATGCCTTTGTGGCTTCGTCCGACGGCGGGATTTGGGATAGGGTTGCACAGGGAACTGAAATTCATATTACTCTTTCTTATGAATTGGATTTTAAATATGATAGCGAAGGCAATACGTATAAATATATAGAAAAATCCTACGATCCTTTTTCAGATCAGAAAAAACTATTATATTATAAAATTTGGGATGTATTGCGTAATACTATGGAGTGTACATATTTTCCGGTTAAGTTGTATTTTGATGATAAATTGGTAGATTCGATAAGCTCTCAGCTGCTTAATGAGTTGGAAGGGCAATCTTTGGATAGACAATATAGGTTTAGATTTTTGAGTGCTTATGAAATAGAATTATGGGACATTAGAACTTGTACGTGGATGGTGCTTTGTCTACGCGAAGAATACCAATCCTATAGAAATCAATATTTTTTTAAGGGAATGGAACTTAAAAATGATCCTCGCATTAATGTAAAGGGAATATGGCTTAAGGCTAATTTTTATGGTCTGGATACGAAAAAAACGTTGGCTCTTGACAGAAAAAGAATAAGGCAAGAGGCAATAGAAGAGATTCATAAGATAGTTGATTCTGCAATTACATTTTTCTTGGATAAAATAGAAAAAAACTTGTTGAAACAATCAGGAGAAATAAAGGGAGTGGAATATAATCAAATTTATACCTATTGGTGTATTGTTTCATTAGAAAATAAAGTGCGATTGCTTAAAGATTATAAGAAAGTATTTAAGAAAATACAAGTGCCGATTACTGTGCTTGTAAAGAAGGAAGAGGGATTTCTAAAGGAAGAATATGATTTTAAAATTGATAAAAATTTTACAGAAGTGATAAAATATACAATACTCAGTAAAATAATGATTATTTCGGATGGAGATAATACGCTTCATCTAATTTCACATTCAACTCAAAGTCAGGAGTTACCTGATGTTGTAAATGAAGAAACAAAGAACTATTTGTTAAATTCTTTGTTGAAAAAGAATGATTCGGGAATACATCGTAGTTTTTACACGGAGTCGATGAGGCGGTATATTATAGGGATTAAAGAATATGCACAGTTATGTACAAATATGGTACCGTTTGGGATTGCAGGAGAATGGTATTATATAGGATATATTATATCTCCAATAACGATTTATCAATGGGAATCTGCCAGACACTTAAAAGAGGATGATTTTGTGAGTGATATATGCTCAAGAGAAGAATTCTTAAATTTAGTAAATCATGTATATGCACACCAAATTGAGGGAAAGAAATATTCTAAGGAAGAAATTATTAAAAATTATGAAAAACTTATTAAGGATATGTACGAAATAAATAAAAGAAAGTGAATGAGTTTTATTAGTGAGTATAAGCCTGTTTGAGAATTATAGAAATTTGAAGAAGGTGATGGACTTAAGGTGTAATAATTTCATCTTGATTGTAATTTCCAAGTGAGGAATGAGGGCGTTTGGAGTTGTAGCGGTTAATATATTCAAATTATTTGATTTTCACAAGTTCAAGGTGACGTCGGCAAGTTAGGTGAAAGAGAAATCTATGCTGAAGAATGGGATTAAGTAGCAAGATAAAGGAGCAAGATAATTAAAATCTCATTTACTTATCTTAAAAATTGTTGTATGATAGGCACAGGAGCTATATTATATATAAAACATAAGATGATTGATGAAATAGAAAATAATACAGCTTAGGAGGTATTATGTACGACTATATTATAGTGGGCGCGGGTATTGCGGGAATAAGCAGTGCCGTAATCCTTGCCGATAAGGGCAATAAAGTTTTAATTATAGATAAAAGAGGGCATATTGGTGGAAATTGCTACGATGAATATGATGTGAACGGAGTTTTGATTCATACTTACGGTCCGCATATTTTTCATACAAATAATGAGGCGGTTTTTAAATTTTTGAGCAAGTTTACGGATTGGCATTTGTTTAGGCACGAAGTGGTTGCGAATATAAATAATTCTTTTATTCCCGTTCCGTTCAACTTTAACAGTCTGTATATGGTTTTTGATGAGAGAACTGCATCAAGGCTTAAAGATAAGCTTATTGAAAAGTTCGGAAACGGAGCAAGAGTGCCTATATTAGACTTAATAAATTCCGATGATGAAGAGTTAAAAATGGTTGCGGATTATGTTTACGATAATATTTTTAAGTTCTATACAATGAAACAATGGGGGCAACCTCTTGAAGAGCTTGATTCTTCAGTAGGGAACAGAGTGCCTGTTGTTTTATCGCACGAAAACGGATATTTTGCAGATAAGTATCAGGGAGTTCCGAAGGACGGTTTTTCTAAGATGTTTGAAAATATGCTAAATCATAAGAATATTGATGTGCGGCTTAACACCGATGCAAAAGACCTGCTTGCCTTTACTGAAAATTCGGAGATTTTATTTGATAATACCGTTTTCTCGGGAAAGGTTATATATACAGGGGCATTAGACGAGTTATTTAACTTTGAATTTGGAGAACTGCCTTACAGAAGTCTTGATTTTAAGTTCGAGCATTATGATGTAAACAGCTATATGATGAGCGCTGTTGTCAATTATACGGTGAGTGAGGACTATACCAGAATTACGGAATTTAAAAAGCTTACCGGACAGGAAATAGGCGGGACTACAATAATGAAAGAATATCCGAAGAAGTGCAGCTTCAGGAACGGCGATATCCCATATTATGCAATAAATAATGCAAGCACCGACGCTCTTTACAATGAGTATTTGGAAGAGGCGTTAAGGTTTAAAAACCTCATATTATTAGGCAGACTTGCGGACTATAAATATTACAATATAGATAAGATGGTGGAAATTGCTATGGATAAATTTTTATAAAATTATGAGGGACGAAACGGTGAAAAATTTTATTCTTGATAAGAATTATAAAAAGTTACTTTTATTCTTTTTTTGTTGCTTAATTTTATATAAAGGTGTCGAAAATTACCGATTTTTCTTTTTGAAGTTTTCAAGGCTTACACACGCACTTTTGCCTTTTGCTTGGGGCGTGGGTATGGCTTTCATTTTAAATCCTGCAATAAAATTTTTGCAAAAGACCTTTAAGAATATGAGCAGAGCTGTCGCGCTGCTTATAGTTTATCTAAGTTTTTTCAGTTTAATATTTGTATTTTCACTGGTAGTTGTACCGGTGATTACATCTAATATATCGGAGCTTTATTCATTGATATTGGTAATGCCTGATACTTTAAATACTTATATACAAAAAATTCCTAACGGAAATAAACTTTTGATGGATTTGGGTTTGGGGCAGCTGCTTAGAAAAAATACGGCGGAAATAGCTAAATGGTTGCTTAATTTTACTAATATTGATCTGTTTTCGATTTTTTCTAAAGTGGTTAATATTACCTCAGGTTTAATTCAGTTTTTATTAGGTCTTTTTGTTTCTATTTATTTATTATATGATAAAGAAAATTTAATTGAGTATGTGAAAAAACTTATAGTGGTATTCTTGAAAGAAAAGGCGGATCCCGTGCTTGACTATTTCAGGAAAGTAAACTTTTTCTTTTATAATTTTCTGGTAGGAAAACTTATTGATTCCACTATTATAGGGGTTATGTGCTATATAGGGTTTTTAATTTTGAGGGTAAAATATGCCGTATTGCTGAGTATAATTATAGGTGTTACAAATATGATACCCTATTTCGGACCGTTTATCGGTGCGATTCCGGCTGTTATTATCACCCTTATATATTCGCCGATAAAGGCTCTTTGGGTGGCTATATTCGTGCTTGCATTGCAGCAGTTTGACGGTTGGTTCTTAGGACCTAAGATTTTGGGAACTACAGTAGGAGCGAAGCCTCTTACAATTATATTTGCAATTCTTGTCGGCGGAAATTTGGGAGGGGCACTCGGAATGTTGCTTGCAGTTCCGGTTTATAGAAGCATCGCAGTCCTTTGGGATACTTTTATTGATATGAAGATAAAAAAACAGCAAACCGGGATTGTTGAAAGCACGGATATTGTATCTGATGAGATACAAAAAGAAGAAATAGATTAAATAATACACCAGCATTGTATTTTTAAAGTACAATTTATTTTTTATAAAATGCTTGTTATTATTCTTATTATATAGTAAAATAACCGAGTTGTGACATTGATAGCGTTGATGTATAAGGTTGCTACATTATATTGTAGGTTTTTTATACGGAGTGAATGTCAGCTTATTTAGAGATGACGACAGGTCACTGTACAATTTAGCGTTTGTATAATTATACAAAACGATTTTCATCGTGTGTCAAGCTCGACACACGCGGATAAGTGTACAGTCACCACTTGTCGTACCGGAGGTCTAAGGAGCAATCAAGTACGAATAAGGAGGCGGCTTTTTTTATGGCAAGTCAAACAATGAGAATTACATTAAAGGCTTATGAGCATCAATTGGTAGATGCATCGGCTAAAAAAATTATTGAAACGGTTAAGAAAAACGGTTCGGAGGTAGTAGGACCGGTTCCGTTACCGACAAAAAAAGAGGTAGTTACTATTCTTAGAGCTGTACATAAGTACAAAGATTCAAGAGAACAGTTTGAGCGCAGAACACACAAAAGATTAATAGACATCATAGCTCCGACTCAAAAAACTATCGATGCTCTTTCAAAGCTTGATATGCCGGCAGGAGTGCATATCAACATCAGAATGAAAGGTTAAAAATTTATATGATTACAATCTGAATTGTAATCCGCTATAGGAGGAAAGAATGAAGAAAGCAATTTTAGCAACAAAAATTGGAATGACACAAGTTTTTGACGAAAACGGAGCATTAGTTCCGGTAACCGTACTTGAGGCGGGACCTTGTGTCGTTACACAGATTAAAACCAAAGAAACCGACGGATATGATGCGGTTCAGGTGGGTTTTAAATCGATTAGAGAAAAGCTTGTAAACAAACCGCTTAAGGGTGTGTTTGAAAAGGCGGGTGCTGAGGTTAAAAGACACTTGCAGGAGTTCAAATTCGATGATGTAAGTTCATATTCTTTAGCTTCTGAAATCAAGGCTGATATCTTTGAGAACGGTGACAAGATTGATGTGACAGCCGTTTCAAAGGGTAAGGGATATCAGGGTGCAATCAAAAGACACGGTCAACACAGAGGACCTATGGCTCACGGTTCCAAGTATCATCGTCACGCTGGATCTAACGGTTCATCATCAGATCCGGGTCATGTAGCTAAGGGCAAAAAGATGCCGGGACATATGGGTAACGTTAAGGTTACAGTTCAAAATCTTGAGATAGTAAGAGTTGACGCCGACAAAAACTTAATCTTGGTAAAGGGTGCGGTTCCCGGAGCAAGAAAATCACTTGTTACCATTAGAGAAGCTATCAAGGCTTGATGAATTGTAAGAATAAGGAGGAAGCGTTAATGGCTACAGTTAAAATGTTAAATATGAAAGGTGAAGAAGTCGGAACTATTGACTTGAAAGACGAAATCTTTGCCGTAGAAATAAATGAAACCTTGGTGCATAAGGCTGTCGTTACTCAGATGGCAAACAGCAGACAGGGTACTCAGAAAGCTTTAACTCGTGCAGAGGTAAGAGGCGGAGGCAGAAAGCCTTGGAGACAAAAAGGAACGGGACACGCAAGACAGGGTTCTATAAGAGCTCCGCAATGGAAAGGCGGCGGTATGGTATTTGCCGTTTCTCCAAGAGATTATTCAAAAAAGATGAATAAAAAAGAGAAAAGATTTGCATTAAAATCGGCTCTCAGCGCAACATTGAGCGACAACAAGCTGATAATTTTAGATGAATTGTCACTTGATGAAATAAAAACCAAGAAATTCACGGAGATACTAAAGAACCTTAAGCTTGACGGCGGTTTATTTGTACTTGATAAGACTGATGAAAATGTTATATTGTCAGCCAGAAATATTAAGAGTGTAAAGACCTCTTTAACTAATTCTATCAATGTATATGATATATTAAAGTATGGTAATTTAGTTTTGACAAAGGCGGCAGTTGAAGCTATAGAGGAGGTGTATGCGTAATGGCGACTCTACAATATTATGATGTAATAATTAAACCTGTTATTACTGAAAAGAGTATGGCTGAAATGGGCGAAAAGAAGTACACATTTCAGGTGCATACAGAGGCTAACAAGGCTATGATAAAAGATGCGGTGGAAAAAATGTTTCCCGGAACCAAGGTGGCAAAGGTAAACACCTTAAACGCACCGGGGAAATTAAAGAGAAGAGGAGCTACCGTAGGAAGAACAGCTTCTATAAAAAAGGCTATGGTTAAATTAACCGAGGACAGCAAAGAAATAGAGTTGTTTGAGAGCCTGTGATAACGAATAACAAAGGAGAAAAGTAAATGGGAATTAAAACATATCGCCCGTACACACCTTCAAGAAGAAATATGACGGGTTCTGATTTTGCTGAAATAACCAAAAAAACACCTGAAAAATCTCTGCTTGTTACATTAAAAAAGCATTCAGGAAGAAATAATCAGGGTAAAATCACCGTGAGACACCGTGGCGGCGGTTATAGAAGAAGATATAGATTAATAGATTTCAAACGTAATTTTGACGGAGTATCGGCAGTAGTGGTGGGAATAGAGTATGATCCCAACAGATCTGCAAATGTAGCGTTAATACAGTATGAGGACGGCAAGAAAGCTTATATATTGGCTCCGGACGGATTGACGGACGGAATGAAGGTTATGAGTGGAGAAAACGCTGAAGTCAGAGTGGGAAATTGCCTTCCGCTTAACAATATTCCTGTAGGTACTATGGTACACAATGTGGAATTATATGCAGGAAGAGGAGGACAGTTGGCTCGTTCCGCCGGAAATTCGGCACAGCTTATGGCTAAAGAGGGGAAATATGCCACTTTAAGATTACCGTCAGGTGAAATGCGTATGGTTCCGATTAATTGCAGAGCAAGTATAGGAGAAGTAGGAAACAAGGAGCATAACCTTATTAAAATAGGTAAGGCGGGAAGAAAACGTCATATGGGATTCAGACCTACAGTGCGCGGTTCAGCTATGAACCCTAACGATCACCCTCACGGCGGTGGTGAAGGTAAGTGCGGTATCGGTCGTCCCGGTCCGTCAACACCTTGGGGCAAGCCTGCACTCGGTCTTAGAACCAGAAAGAAGAATAAACATTCCAATAAGTATATTATAAGAAGACGTGACGGAAAGTCCGTTAACTGATAAAGGAGGAGAATAAATGGGACGTTCATTAAAAAAGGGACCTTTTGCTGATGAGCACTTGCTTAAAAAGGTTGAAGCATTGAATGCGTCAAACACAAAATCGGTTATTAAGACTTGGTCACGTCGTTCAACAATCTTTCCTATTATGGTTGGACATACAATAGCCGTACACGACGGAAGAAAGCACGTACCTGTATATGTTACAGAAGATATGGTAGGTCATAAGTTGGGCGAGTTCGTACTTACAAGAACCTACAAAGGACACGGTAAGGACGAGAAAAAGGGATCAGTTAAATAAAAGGAGGTAATACTGGTGGCAAAAGGACACAGAAGCCAGATTAAAAGAGAGCGAAATGCTGAAAACAGAGAAAAAAGACCTCATGCAAAGCTATCTTATGCCAGAGTTACTACACGTAAAGCGTGTTATGTACTTGATGCCATAAGAGGTATGGGAGTTAATGAAGCGGCGGCTCTCTTGGCATATAATCCAAGATATGCATCTGAAGTTATATTAAAACTGTTAAACTCAGCTATTGCTAATGCTGAAAATAATATGGGATTGGACAGAAAAAAATTATATATCGCTGATTGTAGAGCCGATAAGGGACCTACACTTAAACGTATGCAGCCGAGAGCTCAGGGCAGAGCATATAGAATTGAGAAGAGAATGAGCCATATTTCAATAGTACTTGACGAAAGGTAAGGAGGGCAAAGATGGGACAGAAGGTTAATCCCCACGGCTTGAGAGTCGGAATAAACAAGGATTGGGATTCTAAATGGTATGCGTCCGATGCGGAATTTGCTGACAACTTGGTTGAGGACTATAACATTAGAAAGTTTCTTAAGAAAAAACTGTATAAGGCAGGAATTTCAAAGATAGTTATTGAAAGAACAACCGATAGAGTAAGAGTGATAATCAGCACGGCTATGCCGGGAATGGTAATAGGTAAGGGCGGTTCTGAAATAGAAAAACTTAAGGCTGAGGTTCAGAAGATGACTTCCAAAAAGCTTTTAATAGACATATTGGAAGTTAAGAAAGCTGATAAGGACGCTCAGTTGGTGGCTGAGAATATTGCACAGCAGCTTGAAGGCCGTGTATCATTTAGAAGAGCTATGAAGATGAGTATGGGCAGAGCTATGAAAGCCGGTGCCAAGGGTATAAAGGCTTCCTGCTCAGGCAGACTTGGCGGAGCCGAAATGGCAAGAACCGAGTTTTACAGCGAGGGAACAATTCCTCTTCAAACATTCAGAGCTGATATAAACTACGGTTTTGCGGAGGCTGATACAACCTATGGCAAGATTGGTGTCAAGGTTTGGATTTATGAAGGAGAAATACTTCCAGTAAAGTCTTCAAGTAAGACAGAAGGGAGCGACAAATAATGTTAATGCCAAAGAGAGTAAAGCATCGTAAACAATTCAGAGGTAGAATGACCGGAAAAGCGATGCGCGGAAATAGAATTACAGACGGTGAATACGGTATAGTGGCTGCCGAGCCTTGTTGGATTAGAAGTATTCAGATAGAAGCTGCCCGTATCGCTATGACCAGATATACCAAAAGAGGTGGTAAGGTATTTATAAAGATTTTTCCGGATAAGCCGGTTACAAAGAGTGCTGCCGGTACTCGTATGGGTTCCGGTAAAGGTTCTGTGGAGTATTGGGTAGCTGTAGTCAAGCCCGGCAGAGTGATGTTTGAAATATCGGGAGTATCCGAGGAAACTGCAAGGGAGGCATTAAGACTGGCTATGCACAAGTTGCCTTGTAAATGTAAGATAGTTTCAAAGGCACAGTTAGAAGGCGGTGATAAACAGTGAAGACGAGAGAATATATAAAAAGTCTAAGCTCAAAATCAAAGGTTGAGCTGAATAATGAATTAGTAACTGCGAAGAAGGAGCTTTTTAACCTAAGGTTCCAGAATGCTACAAATCAGCTGGATAATACCTCCAGAATTAAAGAGGTAAGAAGAAACATAGCTAGAATACAGACTTTTATAAGCAATAGCAAGTAAGTCGGTTGAAAGGAGAATATCGTGTCAGAAGAGAGAAATTTAAGAAAGACTCGTATCGGTATCGTTGTTAGTGACAAGATGGACAAGAGTATCGTAGTAGCAGTACAGGACCATGTAAAGCACCCTCTCTATAAGAAAGTCGTAAAATCTACATACAAATTAACAGCTCATGATGAGAAAAATGAGTGCGGAGTAGGTGATAAAGTAAAGGTAATGGAAACCAGACCGCTGTCCAAGACAAAAAGATGGCGTTTAGTTCAGATAGTAGAGAAGGCAAAATAAGGAGGAAGTCGTATGGTACAGCAGGAATCAAGACTGAAGGTAGCCGATAATACCGGCGCTAAAGAGTTGCTTGTTATCCGTGTAGTAGGCGGAACCGGCACAAGATATGCCTTCGTTGGAGATAAAATAATTTGCAGCGTTAAATCCGCCACACCAGGAGGCGTTGTAAAAAAAGGTGATGTCGTAAAGGCGGTAGTAGTTAGAACAGTTCACAAGACCAGAAGACCTGACGGTTCTTATATCAGATTCGATGAGAATGCGGCTGTTATAATTAAAGACGACAACACTCCAAGAGGTACTCGTATTTTTGGGCCGGTAGCCAGAGAGTTGCGTGAGAAGCAATTTATGAAGATTGTTTCTTTGGCTCCGGAAGTACTATAAGGAGGAAAAACAGATGGCATGCAAATTAAAAAAAGGCGATACTGTAAAGGTTATTGCCGGAAAAGATAAAGGTAAAGAAGGAAAAATCTTAACTATAGATCATAAGAAAGACAGGGTTTTGGTTGAGGGAGTAAATAAAATTCATAAGCATCAGAAACCGACAGCAAGAATGCAAAACGGCGGAATCATTGAAAAAGAGGCACCATTACATATATCTAACGTAATGTACAGTGACAACGGTACGCCAAGTAGAGTCGGCTTCAGGATTGAAGGCGATAAAAAAGTCAGATATGCCAAAAAAACCGGCA
>CAUUFM010000014.1:0-13234 GCA_963544505.1 uncultured Lachnospiraceae bacterium
TCTTAGGATCAAAGGCATCTCTTAATCCGTCGCCTATAAAATTAAAGGCTAAAACCGTGAGTAAAACGCATATGCCGGGTGGAACCCATATGTTCATATAGTTTTTCATAATGATGGAATCGCTCACCGCATTAGCCATATTACCCCAAGAAGCATAGGGCCAGGCAATACCTACACCTAAAAAGCTCATCACGGATTCTGTTAATATGACGGAACCTATATCTATTGTGGCAATGAGTATGATAATTGGCATAACATTGGGAATAAGATGCCTTACTATTTTTCCGAAAGTCTTAATCCCGGTAGCCTCCGCCGCCTGCATATACTCCATTTCACGAAGATATAAAATCTGTCCTCTTACCTGTCTTGCAACCGATGCCCAGTAAAGAACCCCCATCACTGCTATGATATAGTAGATTTTAAGCTTCGGCATAATTCCAAGACTCACCATAACTGACGATATTATAAGCATTAACGGAATAAACGGTATACTGTAGAAAATCTCTACAAGTCGCATTATTATCATATCTATCTTTCCACCGTAGTATCCTGCTATCCCGCCTAATAAAATACCGATAAACAGCTCTATTATAACCACCAAAACACCGACTAATAAAGATATTCTGCCCCCGTACATTAAACGTGCCAGCATATCTCTGCCGTCGGCATCGGTTCCAAGCAGATGACTGCTTGAGGGGGCGGCTTTGTTTAATACCTGTGCATCAATCTTTGATAGATTCTCATCGGTCATTCTTACCTCTTTGCCGGTCTTGCTGTCAATATAGAATATCTCATATTCTCCGTAAGGATTAAAAAACGGCCCTATTATACATAAAATCAGCATAAAGGCTATTATTGCCAAGCCTATTATAGCCAATTTATTTCTGAAAAACTGTTTTCTTATTATCTGTCCCGGAGTTAAAACGACACTTTCTTTTTCAAATTTATCCTGTTCTTCAAGGTTGCGCTCAAAGATAGTTTTTTGATTGTCCGCCATTTTTACCTCCTAATACCTGACTCTCGGATCTACTACCGCATAGAGTATATCAGATGTTAATGTTCCTAATTGAGTCATAGCCGCTATAAACATATTAAAACCCATCAAATAAGGTATATCACCTGAATAAACCGCCTTAATAGCCAATGTACCCAAGCCCTCGATAGAGAAGATACCCTCAGTTATAACAGCTCCTGAAAAAAGTCCCGGTATCATACCTCCCACTATGGTAACCACAGGTATTAAGGTGTTTCTGAATGCGTGCTTATTGATAACAGTTCTCTCAGGAAGCCCCTTAGCCCTTGCAGTCCTTACATAATCGGCGTTAAGTACCTCAAGCATATTCGTTCTTACATACCTTAAAAGTCCGCCCACACCTGCAATGACAAACACCGTCACAGGTAAAATAAAGTGTTTTGCCAAATCTAAAATATGAGCCGCTCCGGTATAGTTGGCTCTTGCCGTAACCATTCCTGATAACGGCAATACACCTAAGCCTATTGCAAATACTCTTTTTAAAATTCCGGCAAAAAAATAAGAGGGCAGAGAAATGCCGAGCATTGCAAGGGCTACAATTATATAATCTGTATTCTGATACTGTTTTTTAGCTGCCAATATTCCTAAAGGAACAGCCAATAATACCTGAAAAATCAATGCAAAAAATGCCAAAAAAAATGTCGGCGGAATATACTTTGCTATGATTTCCGTGACCGGCTTTTGATATATAAAAGAAACTCCGAAATCTCCTTTTAATGCACTCTTTAACCAGTCAATATATCCTTCAACTACGCCTTTATCAAGACCGTAGGCTGTTTTCATTTTTTCCACCATTTCCGGTGTTATTTTAGGATTACCCGATGTAATATTCGATACATAATCGGTGGGCATATTTCTTATAATAAAATATAGGATAACGGATACACCGAGCAGCACAAATATACTCACAAGCAATCTGTTTATAATATATCGCTTCATATAATGATAACCTGCTTTCGTCTTATTTAAGAGGTTTATTCAAACATATCAGATGAATGGACAAAAAGCCCATTCATCTGATAAAAGTCATCTGTTTATTTTTATTAAAATTATTGCATTTCTACAGTTTCTATTTCCTGCGGATAGCTCCAATATGGAGTAACCTCTTTAGGAAGTGTTTCAAGATTTATTGTTGCAGCATTATAAATTTCCATATTCTTTCTCTGATATACAGGCATATAAACAGCGGCGTCCATAATTATATCAAGCTCTTCAGCCACAAGCTTTCTTCTTTCCTCAAGGTCAAGTGTCTGTTTAACCTTTGCTATTATTCCGTCAAGCTTATCATTATAATAGCAATGTCTGTTTGAACCGCCCTTGCTTGAGAAAATCTGTGTCAAATCACAGTCTTTTGAATTTCCCCACGCCATTACCCACATATCAAGAGCGCCTGATTCCACCTTATCCGACAATACATTGAACTGTAAATCATTTACCACCAAATCTCCGCCCATAGCCTCAAGATCGTTTTTCATCTGTGTAAGGATTGGAGTGGAGGGGTGGCTTTTAGCATCACCGATACCCGCATTTATTACAAGAGGATTTCCTTTTTTATCTACGAGCTTTCCGGCTTTTAAGGTGTAACCCGCCTTTTCAAAGTACTCCTTAGCCTTTTCAACATCATAACCGTAGTATTCCTTGGCATCGTTTGGATACTCGGGTAGTGTAGGAACCATAGGACGCTCTATTACCTGTGCAAGCTCTCCGTAATATGAGGATACGGCAGGCTTTCTGTTCATCAGATGCATAAGACCCTTTCTTACATTAACGTCAGGAACGGTTTTTGCATTTATTGCTATATAACCGTAGCCCGCATTATCAACCAAAGAATAAGATGCCTTATCAGGATTGTCCTTAACATTCTGTACTATTTCTAAAGATGCGGACGGGTCTGTAATATCAAGTTCTCCATTTAAAACCTTATCCACCTTGTCCTCACTGTTAACCACCTGAAATTTCAGATTGGGTATTTTAGGAGTTCCCTTAAAGAAATTCTCATTAGCCTTTAATGTCACTATATTATTGTCATAGGATTCAAAAACATAAGGTCCGTTGCCCATAGGTGCTGATGTCAGGGCTTTTAAAGATGACAGGTCTCCCTTTTTGAAATCCTTACCGTAATAAGCTTTGCTTAGTATATTCTGATTGGCAAGATTGATATCACCTATTATATCCACGGAGTCCATAAGTACGGTACAGGTCAAATCATCAATTTTCTTTATTCCTGAAATCTCTGTAACGTCTATACCGTCCTCCAAATTACCCTTAGCTATCTGCTTCTTGAAATAAGATACCGCATCATAGTTTTCTTTATACTTCTCATACTCCACCTTTGCCACGGCTTCCAGCATCTTTTCAGGTGTATCCATCTTCTTTGCCTCATCTTCTTTAAATACACCCTCGGATACAAGGTATTCGCTCCACGTCCTGCCGTCGCCTATATCGGCTGTAATATCTCCGCCAAACCAATTGTCGATATTTGTAGCCTTACAGTATTCAAGGAAATCTTCAAAGCTTATCTTATCGGGAGAATATTTAGCCTCTACATCTTTTAATAACTTATTATAATCGGGGGTATCATATAAATAGTCTTTAAGACCCACTATGTCTAAAGAATTAAATGTGGACGTTCCGTCATAAGAAGGATCTGATAGGCACATATATGTAAATATTACATCATCTATAGTAACGGCTGAACCGTCGGAATTCTTGACACCTTCGTTCAGCTTGATGGTATACAAGACCTGAGAATGTCCGTCATCGGCTTTTACATCTTCCTGGTCTATATGTCCCATCCAGTCTATTAAAACACCGTCCTTATCTCTTACGGATATAGGCGACCATATCATATCAAGCACCATTGCATCGGGATTTGTTGTATAAAACAACGGATTCCACACCGCATTAAGCGCATCGGATCCTATTACCAATGTGTCATACTTCGACGTACTTTTAACATCACTTTGTTCCGTTTGATTTCCCGTTTGAGCAGGGGAAGAAGCATCATTTTTCTTACTTCCGCAGGCTGTCATAGAAAATACCATCATAGCCGCTAAAACACCGGCTAAAATTCTTTTTTTCATCATTGTTTTTAATTCTCCTTTCAAACTCTTATAAATATATATTAAAATAGCTATATTCATCTATATATAAGCGATTATAATTCCTTAAGATGAACTTTATATAAGCTTCTGTAAATCCTTTACCAAATTTTCTATAGTACCGTCCGCATATGGAACTTTAAGCCTTGTCCTTGATATCATATCTTCATAAAAATATTTGGCGGACAGCTTACATAGATTTAAATAATCCGCAAATGCTCCTCTGAAATCTTTTTTCATTATTATAAAATATTGAAGAGCACAAAGCTGTGCAAGCACATAATCAATATAGTAAAACGGCATAGTAAAGATATGCTGCTGTTTCTGCCATATTCCACCTTTAGAGAAAAAGCTGTCATCATCATAATTAATATGAGGTCTGTACTGTCTTTCCAAATCAAGCCATACCTTTTTCCTATCCATAGGTGTCATATCGGGATTGTCATAGACTATATGTTGAAATTCATCTACCATACAGCCGTACGGTATAAAACAGATTGAGTCTTCCAAATGTTGTTTCCTATAGTCATCTCCTCTATCCTTAAAAAATAAATCTGCATATTTTTCTGTAAAGAACTCCATAGACATCGAGTGTATCTCTGCGGTTTCCATTGTGATATCGTTATGCTCTATTATTTCATCATTCGACACATAATATCCCTGAAAAGCGTGACCGCACTCGTGTGTTATAACATCTACATCGTGACTTGTTTCATTAAAGTTGGCAAATATAAACGGGGATTTGTATCTTGGAATATATGTCATATATCCGCCTGCTCTTTTGGTCTTTCTTCCCACTACGTCAAACAGCTCGTTTTCTCTCATAAAACTGTAAAATTCATCTGTTTCTTTTGACAAATCCTTATATAATTTTGCACCCAGTTCGAGCTTTTCTTCATCAGTTCCGTAAGGAACCGGATCCCCTTCCTTAAAATAAACCCCGTTATCAACATAGGTCAATTTATCAAGTCCGAGCCTTACTCTCCTGTTTTCGTGAATCTTATCCGCTAAAGGAACAAGATATTTTTTAACATACAGCCTTAATTTTTCTATTTCTGCTCTTCCGTAGCTGTTTCTTCCCATTCTGATATATCCGAGAGCGGTAAAATTATCAAAGCCTAAAGACCTTGCCTGTTTTGTCCTGTTCTCAATCAGAGAAGCATAAATCTCATCAAGCTTATCGGCATTTTCATCAAAAAATTGCCCCATTTTTTCATAGGCTTTTTTTCTGATTTCCCTGTCCTTATTTACCAAATACGGCTGTAAAAGCGATAAATTTAATTCTTCACCCTCAAAATCTATCTTGGCTGTCGCAATCAACTTTCCGTAGTTGAATTTCAATACATTTTCTTCCTGCATTAAAGGCAATATTTCCTCGCTGATAGACTTTGCCCTAAGCTCAATGTTCTTAAAGGCTACCTTTCCTATCTTCTCTTCAAGGTATTCCCTATGAGCAGAGGCATACAGAGCATTATAATAATCAATCACAGCCTTTTCAAGTGCCGGCTCTATCTTATCATTATAGGCTTGTTCATCGTCATAAAATTTATCGGTCACATCAATTGTGTGCCTTATGCTTGCTATTGTTAAATCGGATTGAAATTCATTCGATAATTCATAAAATTTTCTATGTATCTCAAAAGCCTCTTCCTTTGTTTCAGCATTCGCTATCTTGTTTTTTAATTCATCTAACCTTGATAAAATCGCCTTATCATCAACTCTTGTATAAGGCATTTCTGAAAACTTCATAATTTAAGTCACCTCAATTTTAAAATATAATAAATATATTATAACGACTGATTTGACAAATTGCAACCGTAAATTAAGTGGCAAAATCCTTTTATGATTTTTTTGTACTGGTTGTTCTTGAATATAAATAATTATCTTCTTTTACGGTATATTTTATACTTTCGTCAATGACATAGTATGAGGCATTATTACTGGGATTTACCGTAGACATTGTAGCTTTCATAGCAAAGCCCGCCAAAAATCCCACCACTAACGCAATTATTATATAAAGCATATCTGTTCTCCTTAAACAAAGTGTAATATTATATTGATAATTATATACGCTATAACAGAAAAGATGAGCGAAAATCCTATAAACTTCGGCGTACTTGTAGGAAGCTCTCCGACCAATTTACCTGTCTGTGCGTTTATGGCAAAGGTATAGATTTTACCGTTATATTTTGTATTAAGTATCCAAACGGGCATAAAGGCATATCTGATTCTGCTGTTTTTCGTATCTATTATACAGTTCTTCACATTGATATAATCATAGCTTGTAGTATTTGAAAACTCTGAAATCACGCTTTCTTTTATTCTCTCATTCGCCCTTACAGAACACATCTGTGCGTCCTCATCATAGCTGTCAGCCAAATATCCCGCCATAAATCCCGCATTATAATCCTCAAGCTCATCAAAGTTATAAGGCTCCAAGCTGTCCATATATTTATCGTCCATACTCTTTGATGCATCTACGGGTATAGATGAAAAACTTAAAGAACCCTCTCTTTTTACCTCATAGTACTTTATTTTGGTATATTCTCTATCTCCCGATACCCAAGTATTTTTTTCTTCACCTACAAAATCCACCTTGGCATTAACATCACAATCAAACAGCCAAAACGGCACATATAATCCTGTAATTTTATCAATCTGATGTTCGTTTTTAAACGATTTCGGAAGCAGTAATTTCCCTTTATAAAACTCCTTGAATGCTTTTATCGCATAATTTTTGTCCAATTTAAACGGAATTATACAATCGGGTGCTACGGTATTCGCATCATTATCCTCTATGGTTATCTTGTTTCCGCAATACACACATTCCGTAGCAACGGTATTGTCGCTTACCGTAACTTTGGCTCCGCAGGAATTACAGTTATAGTACTTCATTTTAATAAAATCATTTTCTTCATAATCTTCCCAAGTCGCATCTTGATTTTTTCCGGAGCCGGATACAGCATTATTTATATTTTCAATTTCCGCTATATCATATTCACTGTCACAATATTCACATTTTAATTTTTGACTTGAAATATCAAATACCATCGTGCCGGCACAATTAGGGCACTTATATTGTTGCATATCAGCCATTTTATCTCTCCTCGTATATCATCTGTGCTGAAACCAATTTTACGCACAGTATAAATAATTCCACAGCATCTCTAAGCTCCTTAATATCAGGAAAAGACGGAGCTATTCTTATATTTGAGTCATTAGGGTCTATTCCGTACGGAAAGCTTGCACCCGCTTCAGTCAGCACAAGTCCTGCCTCCTTTGCCATTGATACAATTTTTTTTGCACAACCGTTAAGTGCCTCAAAGGATATGAAATAACCGCCGACAGGATCTGTCCAAGTAGCTATTTTCAAAGGCTTTAATTCCTTTTCAAAAGAATCTATGACCAGCTCAAACTTAGGACGCATTATTTCCGCGTGTTTTTTCATATGTTCATTTATTCCGTCAATATCTTTAAAAAATCTGAAATGTCTTAACTGATTTATCTTATCGTGTGATATACACTGTATAGACATATGTTTTTTTATCTGTTCCAAATTATCCTTTGATGAGGCAATTCCCGAAATTCCTGAGCCTGCAAAGCTTATCTTTGAGGTTGAGAAGAACATATAAGCAAGATCAGGATTGCCTGCATTCTCACATTCATCTAATATGTTTAAAATTTCAGCTTTTTTATCAAATTTTATATGATGTACGCAATAGGCATTATCCCAAAATATTCTAAAATCCTTTGCCTTAGGTTTAAGATTTGCAAATCTTTTTACCGTTTCGTCGCTATAGCTGTACCCTTGCGGATTGGAGTATTTAGGAACACACCATATACCTTTTACGGCGTCATCTTCTTTTACAAGCCTTTCCACCATATCCATATCAGGTCCGTTTTGTCTCATAGGAACATATATAAGCTCCATACCGAAATACTCGGAAATCTTAAAATGCCTGTCGTATCCCGGAGCAGGGCATAAAAATTTTATTTTTTCAAGTCCGCTCCAAGCTGTATTTCCTGAAATTCCGTGTGTATAGGCTCTTGATATGGTGTCAAACATAATGCTTAAGCTTGAATTGCCGAATACTATGACGTTTTCTTTATTTACCTGTGCTACATCGGCTAATAAAGACTTAACCTCCGAAAGACCCTCCAAGACTCCGTAATTTCTTACGTCAGTTCCGTTAAGAGCTTTAATATCGGAATTACCGTTTAATACGTCAAGCATAGGCATAGTTAAATCAAGCTGCTCCTTAGAGGGCTTGCCTCTTGACATATCAAGATTAATCCCTTTATTTTTAATATCGTCATACTGCTTTTTTAAACCGATAATAATATCATTAAGCTCCTCTTTTGACATTTTTGAATATTCTTTTATCATCATAGGCTGTATAAATGTATTCCTTTCTAAAATTATTTTATAATTCTATAGTTAAATTATCTTAACGAAAATAAACGGATTTGAAAACTTAGGCACAAAGCCTTATAATAGCGTCCGCGAACATCTTGGCACTCATTTTAAGGACAGCTAAATCCATAAATTCATCAGCTCCGTGCATATGATTGTCAACGCCCTCAACCTCACAGCCGAAAGCCACGCCGTTGTCTACATAATGTACATATGTACCGCCTCCGGTACTGTGAGGAACACCTTTTTTGTTAAAATAATCCTCATAGACTTCAAGCAAAGTACTGACAAAAAATGAATCGGCAGGCACGTGATGTGGCGGATCCATCTTTTCTTCTTTCATATCAAGTCCTATATTCGCAAGATTTTTTCTTATAACATTAGTTAAATTCTCATCATTTGCGCAAAGAGCCGCTCTGCAATCAAATACTCCGCTAAAATCACCGTTTTCAAAGGTTAGCATATTAAAGGACAATGTAAGAGCCCCCGATATCTCATCTTTCATAGCCACACCGATATTTTTTCCGTAATAATCTCCGTAAGGAAATAATTTTGCTAAATTTTTTATCAGATTATCAGCCTCACTGTCGGATAAATCAATCTTTGACAAAATAGTTATAAGCGCTGTTAAGGCATTGTTTGAATTTTCAGGAAAAGCCGCATGCCCCCCTCTTCCGTCAATATGAAGCCTCACATTATCGTTATCCTTTGTAACGCTTAACTTTATATTATTATCATCTATCAGACTGTTCACGGTTGCTTCAAGCTCTTTAACCGATACACCTGATAAAACGGCGTAGGCTTTACCCGGAACGACATTGCTTTTAGAGCCTGAATGTATGGAAAGCACATTTATTCCGTCATTTCCGGTCTTAAATTTACCCGTAAATTCACTTGACAGTCTTCCCTTTTCCGTATTTACAACGGGAAATTCCGCATCGGGAGTAAAACTCATCTTGGCTGCTTTTTCCTTAGAATAGTAATAATCAAGGTCACTGCTTCCACATTCTTCATCTGTTCCAAGTATCAGACGAACCCCCTCTTTAAGCTCATATCCAAGCTCCTTTACAGCCCTCATTGCAAAAATTGCGGCTATAGCCGGTCCCTTGTCGTCGGCAGTTCCTCTGCCATAGATTTTATTATCCCTTATAACAGGTTTAAAAGGCTCACAAACCGTCCAACCCTCGCCCTCAACCACTACATCAAGATGGGCTAAGATATCAAGCCCGTATTTCTTATCATTTATATCGGCGGTTAAGACATAATTATCATAATTAGTGGTCTTAAAGCCGTAGCCGTTAAGTAAATCTTCAGCATATAATAAGGCTCTCTGCACATTTTCCCCAAACGGCATATCGCCCTTTTTATCCGAAGTTTTACTGTCTATTTCAATAAGAGCCTTTAATTTTTCCACCATTTCATCAAAATGTGCATCAATATAATCGTTTATATCCTTGTTTATCATCAAATTTGCCCCTTATTTATAATTTACTATATTGCCGAATTCCTCTTTTAACGAAGCTCCGCCAACCAAGCCGCCGTCAATATCAGGCATTGAAAACAGCTCTTTTGCATTGGCGGCATTTACAGATCCGCCGTACTGTATCCTTATAGCTTCTGCCGTTTCTCTGTCATATATCTCTTCCACGCAATCTCTTATAGCCTTGCAAACCTCCTGTGCCTGAGCGCTTGTAGCCACCTTTCCCGTTCCGATAGCCCAAATAGGCTCATAGGCTATTACAATATTTTTGGCATCATCAGCACTTACATTAAGTAATGCTATTTTTATCTGCTGTCTTACAAAGTCGATAGTCACATTCTGTTCTCTTTGAGTTAAGGTTTCTCCACAGCACACAATAGGAATAAGCTTATGCTCAATAGCCTTAAGCACCTTTTTATTTACAATTTCATCGGTTTCCGCAAAATATTCTCTTCGCTCCGAATGCCCTATGATTACGTATTTTACTTTTGCATCAACAAGCATTCCGGGAGATATTTCTCCCGTATAGGCACCGCTTTCCTCAAAATACATATTCTCAGCTCCTACAGCTATATTGCTGTCCTTTACGGCATCTGCTACCGGTATTATATCTATTGCCGGAACACAGAATACGACATCTACATCATCGCTTTTTACGAGCGGTTTCAGTGTATTCACCAGTTTTACAGCCTCCGTAGGTGTTTTATTCATCTTCCAGTTCCCTGCTACTATTTTTCTTCTCATAATAGGTTCACCTCTTTTCTAAACTATTTATTATCTGCGGCAGCCACTCCCGGAAGTACCTTGCCCTCCAAGAATTCAAGTGATGCTCCTCCGCCTGTGGATATATGTGTCATCTTATCCGCAAAACCGAGTTTTTTAACGGCACTTACGGAATCTCCTCCTCCAACTATTGTCACGGCATTATTTAATGAGGCTACGGCATCACATATGGCAAGAGTTCCCTTTGCAAAGTTTTCAAACTCAAAAACTCCCATAGGTCCGTTCCACACTACCGTTTTAGCATCTTTAAGTGCATCTTTAAATAAAGCTGTAGTTCTTTCTCCTATATCAAAGCCTGAGTAACCCTCATCTACGTTCGCATCAGATGTTGCCTTAAATTCCGTATCATTCTTAAACTCTTTTGCAACTATATGATCTATGGGTAATAACAGTTTGACATTTTTATCCTTTGCCATAGCTATCATTTCTTTGGCATAATCAATCTTATCCTCTTCAAGTAAAGAATTTCCGACATTAAATCCTAAAGCCTTTTCAAAGGTATAAGCCATACCTCCGCCTATTATAAGCGTATCCACCTTGTTTAATAAATTCTTTATTACATTGATTTTATCGGATACCTTTGCACCTCCAAGAATTGCGACAAACGGACGTGCCGGATTTTCTACGGTTTCTCCTAAGAATTTTATCTCCTTTTCCATTAAATAACCTACCACGTTTTCCTTAGTAAATCTTGTGACTCCCACATTTGAACAATGTGCCCTGTGAGCCGTGCCGAAAGCATCATTTACAAAAATTCCGTCACAAAGATTTGCCAATTCTTCAGCATATCCCTTATTGTTTTCCGGATCCTTGTCATATTTGGTTTCTTCCAATCTATATCTGGTGTTTTGCAGTAATAATACCTCTTTATCTTTAAGCTCCGATGCCGTTTTCTTTGTGGAATCCGATGTTACCCTGTCATCATCTGCAAATTTTACATCAACCTTAAGTCTTTCGCTTAAAGCCTTTGCCACCGGGGCTAAAGAAAGCTCCGGAACAGCTTCGCCTTTGGGTTTTCCCATATGAGAACACAGTATTACTCTTGCGTTCATATCAAGCAGTTTTTTTATAGTAGGAATAGCTCCGTCTATTCTGTTATAATTTTGTATAACACCGTCTTTCATAGGAACATTAAAATCACATCTTATAAGCACTTTTTTGCCGGCAATATTTTTCAGGTCGTCAATTGTTTTCTTCGCCATAGTATTCTCCTATTTTTATTTAAATAATGGCAGCGGTTTAAACCGCCGCCACCTGTTTGCAACTTATTCTTTTTTAATTATCCCAATTCGGCAAAATATTTAATAGTTCTGACCATCTGAGATGTGTAGCTGTTTTCATTATCATACCAAGATACCACCTGTACCTGATATAAATCGTCCGCTATAGGATTTACCATAGTCTGAGTAGCATCAAACAGTGAGCCGTAAGTCATTCCGATAACATCTGAGGATACTATCTCATCTTCAGTATATCCGTAAGATTCCGTAACAGCGGCTTTCATTGCGGCATTTACGGCATCTTTTGTAAGTCCGGCTTTTTTAACAACCGCCACAAGAATTGTGGTAGAACCTGTAGGAACAGGTACTCTCTGTGCCGAGCCTATCAATTTTCCGTTAAGCTCAGGTATTACAAGCCCTATAGCCTTTGCAGCTCCCGTACTGTTGGGAACTATGTTGGCGGCACCGGCTCTGGCTCTCCTTAAATCGCCTTTCTTATGCGGTCCGTCAAGTATCATCTGATCCCCTGTATAAGCGTGTATGGTTGACATAATTCCGCTTTGAATCGGAGCAAAATCATTCAACGCCTTTGCCATAGGTGCAAGACAGTTGGTAGTACAGGACGCTGCAGATATTATCTTGTCTTCCTTTGTAAGTACATCATTATTTACATTGAACACTACAGTCTTTAAGTCATTTCCGGCAGGTGCTGAAATAACCACCTTTTTTGCACCGGCATCAATATGAGCCTGTGCCTTATCCTTAGCGGTATAGAAGCCTGTACACTCAAGTACAACATCTACTCCTATTTTCCCCCAAGGAAGATCGGAGGCTTTTGCCTCTTTATATATGGTGATTTTCTTGCCGTCCACTGTAATAGAGTCTTCTCCGGCTTCTACCGTGTGTTTACCCTCACCGAATTTTCCGGCATATCCTCCCTGTGCTGTGTCATATTTTAATAAATGAGCTAACATTTTCGGGTCTGTCAGGTCGTTTATAGCCACTACATCATAGCCGTCCGCACCGAACATCTGACGAAATGCCAGTCTGCCTATTCTTCCAAATCCGTTTATCGCAACCTTAACTGCCATTTTTTATTCCTCCTATATATTGTGGGTTAATTGATTAATTACATATACTTTATTTTACATAATTATCACAAAAATATCAAGCAAAACTTTATATAAGATTAGCTATGTTTTT
>CAUUFM010000015.1:0-13178 GCA_963544505.1 uncultured Lachnospiraceae bacterium
TAAAGACGTGTCTTTTTGTATATTTGATTATGAGTCGGCACTTGAGCTTTCAAATACGGCAAAGAAAAAAAATGCCGTTGCAAAGATTCATATAAAAATTGATACGGGTATGTCAAGGATAGGATTTTTTAACTGTAGAGAAGACTTGGACATTATAGAAAAGATATGCAGGCTTGAAAATATTGAAGCACAGGGAATATTTACTCATTTTGCAGATGCCGATAACGAGGACAGGAGCTATACTTTAAAACAGCTTGAGGAATTTAATACCTGTATAGATGAGCTGAAAGAACGCGGAATTTCGTTTAAGATAAAGCATTGTTCCAACAGTGCGGGTATTTTACAATATCCGGAAGCCAATTTTAATATGGTCAGGTCGGGTTGTATGGCTTACGGGCTTGTACCCTCACCCGTTTTAAAGGATAAGATGAAAGGCTTTAAGCCGGTAATGAGCCTTGAAAGTACGGTAGTTTTTGTAAAAGAATTAAAAGAAGACAGACCGATAAGCTACGGCGGAAGCTACGTAGCCGAAAAGGGCAGCAGGATAGCAACAGTTGCCATAGGGTATGCTGACGGCTATCCGAGAGCCTTGTCAAATAAGAGCTGTGTACTTTTTAAAGGCAAAAGATGCAGGGTAATAGGTAATGTATGTATGGATCAGATACTTGTCGATGTTACGGGAATAGATGATATAAGACCGAAAGACAGTGTAATATTAATAGGGGAGAGCGGTAATGAAACAATAACTATGGAAGAACTTGCTTATCTTTCAAATATGATAAACTATGAGTTGATATGCGGTATAGGCGATAGAGTGCATAGAGAATATGTTTTCTTAAAATAGGATAATATTAAGAAAGGGGAGATAATGTCCGAGATACAATTATTAAGGCTGGGTATTTTTTTTATATTGACAGCTTTTATAGCTTTTATAGTATTTCTTATTTTAAGTTTAGTTATTTCAAGAGAGGATAAACGTATTAAAAGAAAAGCTCTGAATAATGATGCCGTTGAAAAAGAAGAAGAAATTATTAAACAGTCATCTGAGATTTTTACCTATGATGAAATGATTGAGAGTAAAAGAAGGCAGACTTATGATGATGAATTTGACAATGATTTAGAAGATAAGATAGTGAATGAAACCGGGAAAATCACCGGCGGAAGCGAAAAAACAGGTATTTCAAAGCAATGGTTCTTTTTGCATAATGATGTAAGCAGGATAGTTATCGGCAAAGAAAAAATGTTTGCGGTAAAAAAAGGCTCTAATATAAAAGATGTCTTAAACTATATGATTGAAAATAATGTGTCACATTGTCCGGTTTATCAAAGAGGAATTGACGATATCTTGGGAGTGGTCAAGATAAAAACCCTGTTAAAAAAATATTTAAATAGGAATGAGGCTGATAATTCGACATTTAACTGGGAGGATTGCATAGAAATGCCGCCCTTTATTTCAAGGAGTATAAGCATTATTGACGCATTTTCACAAATGAAACAAAGACGCAGCAACATAGCGATAGTTATAGATGAGTATGCCCAGACCATCGGCATAATAACGGAACAGGATATAATAAACGGCATTATTAAGCCGATAAATGAAGAAGAAACGAAAATGTAGAAAGGAATTTTATTATGTCAGGACATTCAAAATTTGCCAATATTAAGCACAAGAAAGAAAAAAACGATGCGGCAAAGGGAAAAATTTTTACATTGATAGGTAGAGAAATAGCCGTAGCGGTAAAAGAGGGAGGTTCAGACCCTAACAACAACAGCAAGTTAAGAGACGTAATAGCGAAGGCAAAGGCGAATAATATGCCGAATGACACGATAGAAAGAGGTATAAAAAAGGCTGCCGGAGATTTAAATGCCGTAAATTTTGAAACGGTAAGATATGAGGGATACGGACCGTCCGGAGTAGCCATAATTGTAGATGCTTTAACAGACAATAAGAATAGGACTGCGGCAAATGTAAGGTCTGCTTTTACCAAAGGAAACGGAAGCATAGGACAGCAGGGCTGTGTTTCTTATATGTTTGATCAAAGAGGTGTAATTTTGGTGGAACAGGAGGGCTGCGAACTTGATGAAGAAAGTCTTATGATGACGGCACTTGATAATGGAGCTGATGACTTTGAAAGTGATGATGAAGAAAGATATATTATTTTGACAGCCCCTGAAAGTCTTTCTTCTGTAAGAGAGGCTCTGGAAAAAGAGGGGATAAAAATACTGTCCTGCGAACTGTCTATGATACCGCAAAATTATGTAAATATAGAAAACAATGAAGAGGCGTTAAACGGACTTAACAAGACTTTGGATTTGCTTGATTTGGAAGATGATGTCAGGGCTGTTTTTCATAATGCAATTGGAGTATAATTTTGTTTTTATTAATAAGGAGTGTTATTTGTGGCGGCGAATCGACCTAAAAATAAAAATACCGGTAAAAATAAAATAAGTAAAAGACAGAATAATAAGGCAGCTTCAGATAGAGTGAAAACTGAGGTTGAAATCTTGGTTATGTTTGCAATATCAATAGTCTTATTAATAGGTGTATTAGGCGGGGGAAGGGGTCCCCTGCTTTTTATAGGCGGATTTTTATTCGGTTTTTTCGGGATATTCGGATATATTTTTCCGATTTTTTTATTTGTTATCTATACTTTTATAAAGGCTAATGCCGATAACAAAAAAATAAAAATAAGGGTCGCCGCATTCATAATGATGTATCTATCGTTAATTTCAATTGTTCATATATTATCTATAGATGTTAACAAGGGCTTTAATTTAGTCAGTATTTATTTAGAGGCGATTAAAAGCAGGAGCGGAGGAGGCGTTGTCGGTGCAATATTTTCTACGGCTGTTTATAATTTTGCGGGTAAGATAGCAACCGTCTTTATATTTATAATTCTATTTATTATATGTCTGATAATCGTAACCCAAAAACCCTTATTCGCAATAATGAAAAGAGGCGGAAAAAGGGCTTATAATTCCACTATTTTAAACTTTAAAGAAAGAAGCAGGCAGGCAAATAAGCCGGAAAATGTGGTAAGCTTTGAGGAAAGAGCAAAGGCTATAAGAATTTTGGATATAGATACGGACAGTACCGATGCTATGGATTTCAGTCCGGTTGAATTTACCAAAAACATTAATATAAAACCCAATCCGATGGGAAGTAATGTAGGAATGAAAGAGATAAACCTGAATCCCTTTGAAAATAGCGATTCTAAATCACATAATGAATACACAGACCCTATATATGAGGTGAAGAGCGAAATATCTTCGTCAAATGACACGGTAACTGAAATTGAAGAAGTAAAAAATACTTTAGAAGAATCTGCCGATTTTAAAATTGTACCTACAGTTGAAGAATCTGAGGAAAACAGTATTGATGACAGCATTGAGCTATGTGAAGAAGTGAAAGATGATTTTAAGGCTCAGGGAAAAAATGATTTTAAGGTTCAGAAAACGGAGCTTGAAAATGAGGTAGTACAAAAATCGGAAGTTTTATCACCGGAAAAAAGCTCATCACAGGAGGAAAGCTCTTATACTGACACCGTATCTGAGGAAAAATCCGAAGTAAAGGATATAGAATATGATTTTCCGCCGATAGATCTTTTAAAAAAGGGAAACGGGATAAAACAAACGGACAACTTTAAAATAAAAGAAATTATGAAAAAACTGGAGGCTACCTTTGCAAGCTTCAACATAGCTGTAAATATGGTGGGAGCGAGCATAGGACCTACGGTTACAAGATATGAGTTAAGTCCTGCTTCGGGGGTAAAGGTAAGTCAAATTCTGGCAAGATCCGATGATATAAAGCTGGCACTTGCGGCGCCTGATATAAGAATTGAGGCTCCGATACCGGGCAAATCATATATCGGTATAGAGGTTCCCAACCCTGAAAATACTACGGTTATGCTTAGAGATTTACTGGAAGATGAGGTTTTTAAGAACAACAAATGCAAGCTGGCATTCGCCGTAGGAAAAGATTTATCCGACAGGACGATAGTTGAGGATATTTCCAAAATGCCGCATCTTTTGATAGCGGGAGCTACCGGCTCGGGTAAGTCGGTCTGTATCAATACTTTGATAATGAGTATATTATATACGTGCAGTCCGAAAGATGTGAGGCTTATAATGATTGATCCGAAAGTGGTGGAACTTAGTGTCTATAACGGTATACCCCATCTTTTGACACCGATAGTCACAGATGCAAAAAAGGCTGCCGGAGCTTTAAATTGGGCGGTATCCGAGATGACGAAAAGATATCAGTTGTTTGCAAATGCCGGAGTCAGAGATTTAACAGGTTATAACAGATGGGTACAAGCTCCTGAAAACAAAGACACGGTAGATGTTGAAGGACTGATAGAACTGCCCAAAATTGTAATCATAGTAGATGAGCTTGCCGATCTTATGATGGTATCCGCAAAAGAGGCGGAAGAGGCTATTTGCAGACTGGCACAGCTTGCAAGGGCGGCGGGAATGTATTTGATATTGGCGACACAAAGACCGTCCGTCAACGTAATCACAGGACTTATTAAGGCAAATATGCCCTCAAGAATTGCATTTTCGGTAACATCGGGCGTGGATTCAAGAACCATTCTTGATATGAACGGGGCTGAAAAGCTTCTCGGAAAGGGTGATATGCTCTTCGGGCCGCAATGGTTGCAGACACCGATAAGGCTTCAAGGGGCATTTATTTCCGATGAAGAAGTGGAAAGGGTGACATCTTATCTTAAAAAACAGGCTCAAAATTCAGACAATCAAACAGATGACAGCATAGAAAGGGAGATGGCAAAAGCCGGAAATCAGTCGATTGTTGATCCGGGTCTTTCATCTTCGGATAACGATTATGGACTCGATCCTTTGTTTGTTGAGGCGGCAACTCTTGTGGTGGGTAAGGAAAAGGCATCTATAGGTATGTTGCAAAGAGCTTTAAAAATAGGATTTAACAGAGCCGGAAGAATAATGGATCAGATGGAATCTGAGGGCATTGTAGGAAAAGATGAGGGGACAAAACCCAGAAGTGTTTTGATGAGTTTTGATGAGTTTGAGGAGTACAAGCGTAGATTTGAAGATTGAAACAACAAAATTGTTGTAAAAATTATATCATAGTTGTAAAAACAACATACAATTTATTATTTTTATGTATAATATAGGTATATCAATTAAGTATTGATATACCTGTTTTTTATTCGTACCTATACAATTTGATAAAATTTATTTTAAATATTCACTTGCATTTTTTTAAGAACTGTTATATAATGCTAAGAGTTAGCGTAGCATAACTGAAAATTTAAAATAAGGAAGATGACAATATGGAATTTGTACGAAGAAAAGAATTGAATTGTTCTTTTGATAATACAAAATCTAACGGTTTTGAAAACGGTACTTATGAAAAATGTCGATATTGTGTGGCTTATCAGTGCGCACCGGTATTGGCTTATATAAAGCCGTCCAATTTGTTGATTGTTAAATCGGAAATTTGTCATAAACTTAAAATAGACATTATAGAAGCGAATGCTAACTACAAATTGCTGTATAAGGCTCAAAATAAATATATTTATCTGATATATAGAAAAAAAGCGATAGAGCATCTGTTAAGTATGAAAAAAAACTCAAACTATCTTAAAACAATGGGATATGAGGAATATATACTCAACAATGATGTAGATGCGGCAATAGATTATCTGGCTTTAAGATTGGGATACGCATTGGATAACAAGCAAGGCTTTCCACACGAGATGGGAGTATTTATGGGCTATCCTTTGGAAGACGTGTTGGGATTTATTGAAAATAACGGGCAAAATTATCAGTTGTCGGGTTATTGGAAAGTTTATCAAAATAAAGATGTGGCTGTCAGGATTTTCAGGCAGTATGATTCAGCAAGAAATATGGCACTTAACCTCATTGCAAAGGGAGGGGCTTTAAGTTCGTTATATAAGGTGTATGCCGGATCTTATAAAGTAAATTAGAATATGCTAATAAGACTTCAGTGTCTTAAAAATAAATTTTATAAAAAAAGGAGAATTTAAAAATGAGCAAAATTCATGTTGTATATTGGAGCGGAACAGGAAATACACAGGTTATGGCTGAGGCGTTAAGAGACGGTGTAGTGGCAGGAGGAGCTGAATGTGTACTACAGACTGTTTCAGAAGCTAATATTGATGATTTAAAAAATGCAAACAGCTTTGCACTTGGTTGCAGTTCTCAGGGAGCGGAAGTTCTTGAAGAGGCCGAAATGGAACCTTTTGTTGCTGAGCTTGAAGGCTCTGTCAGCGGTAAAAATATCGTATTATTCGGTTCTTACGGCTGGGGCGACGGCGAATGGATGAGAAATTGGGTAGATAGAATGAAGGCTGCCGGAGCAAATATAGTAGGCGGTGAAGGAATTATCGCAAATGAAATGCCTAATGATGAGGCAAAGGACGACTTATTTGCTACAGGAAAGCAGCTTGCTTCATTCAAGTAATTAATGTTTAAGTAATTATAAAACTTTTTAATTGATATTTATATATTTTATTTAAAGAAATTAGAGTTTTTTGATTACTTTAATCAATGTTTTTTGAAAGGAAGTAATAGTTATGTCAATGATTGATAAGGAAATTGAGGATTTTAAAGTAAAGGCTTATGTGGACGGAAGTTTCAAGGATATAAGCAAGAGTGATGTTTTGGGAAAATGGGCGGTATTCTTTTTTTATCCTGCGGATTTTTCTTTTGTATGTCCTACCGAGCTTGAGGATTTAGCCAACAAGTATGATGAGTTCAAGGGTATCGGCTGTGAGATATACAGTATCTCCCGCGACACTCACTTTGTACACAAGGCGTGGTATGATGCGTCAAAGACTATAAGGAAGATTAAGTATCCGATGCTTGCAGATCCTACAGCTGTCCTTACTGAGAGCTTTGATGTTATGGACGCTGAAAGCGGTCTGTCTCAAAGAGGAAGCTTTATTATAAATCCTGAAGGAAAGATAGTAGCTTATGAAGTAATTGCGGGCAATGTGGGCAGAAATGCCGACGAGCTGTTCAGAAGAGTTCAGGCGAGCCAGTTTGTTTATGAAAACGGGGATCAGGTTTGTCCTGCGAAGTGGCAGCCGGGAGCTGAAACATTAAAACCGAGTCTTGATCTTGTAGGATTACTTTAATATAATAATAAACTAAAATCCGGCTTAAAAAAGACGGGGTCACATAATACAAAACTTTCTATGGTGATTTCCGCTCTTTTTTAAGCTTTTTTTAAAAAATTATTCTTTAACGAAGGAGGATAAAATGCCGGAAAAGATAAATGTCGAAAACTTATATGATTTAATAGTGGTGGGAGGCGGACCTGCCGGACTTGCCGCCGCAATATATATGGCAAGAGCCAGATATAAGGTATTGGTTTTAGAAAAAAAAGCAGAGGGCGGAGGTCAGATCAGAATAACCTCAGAGATTGTGAATTATCCGGGAATTCTTAAAACCGGAGGAAAAGAGATAATGGAGGATTTAAGAATCCAAGCCAACAATTTCGGTGCCGAGATAGTAAACGCCGAGGTAATGGATATGTATCTTGAAAAAGATGTGAAAATTATATATACCACGAAAGGCGAATATAGGAGCTTGGGTGTTATCTTGGCTGTCGGAGCGAACCCCAGAAAGTTAGGTTTTAAGGGAGAAAAGGAATTTCAGGGTCGTGGAGTTGCCTATTGTGCCACCTGTGACGGAGAATTTTTCACGGGAATGGAAGTTTTCGTGGTAGGCGGAGGCTTTGCGGCGGTAGAAGAGGGTATGTTCCTCACAAAATATGCCACTAAGGTACATATGATAGTCAGAGAGCCTGATTTTACCTGCGCCAAGACAATTTCCGATAAGCTGAAAAAATATGACAAGATAGATACCAGATTTAATACAGAGGTGCAGGAGGTGTCAGGTGATCCCGCACTTGAATCTATAAAGCTTAAGAATAATAAAACGGGAGCCGTTGAAGAGATAAATATAGCTTCCGGCTTCGGAGTATTTGTATTTGCAGGCTATGTTCCCAATACCTCTTGGATTTCCGCCAATGTTAATAGGGATTTACAGGGCTATATTATTACCGATAAACAACAAAAGACAAATATTGACTGCGTATATGCGGCAGGAGATGTTTGTATAAAACAGCTGCGTCAGGTGGTAACGGCGGTTAGTGACGGAGCGGTGGCGGCTACCGCACTCGAAAAAGATCTTTCAAGAAAACACGAAATTATGAAAATTCCACAGTTGAAATTTGAGATAAATAAGGTGGAAGTTGAAGAAAGAAAGACTGTAGCCTCTGAAAGAAATGACGATAACGAAACAGGTTTCTTTACCGGCGATATTAAAGAACAGATAAAGGCGGTTTTAGCAAAGCTTGATAAAAATGTTGTTTTAAAATTAAGACTTGATAACAGAGCCATATCAGGCGAGGTTAGGGGCTTTATGACTGAATTTGCGGCTCTTTCAGATAAACTGAGTATAAAAATTGAAGAAGCCGATGATAACGGACAGTTGCCGGAAACCGAAGTTTCACTTGAAGATAAAGATTTTGGAATCAAGTTTCACGCAGTGCCGTCAGGACACGAGATTAACTCATTTATTCTTGCCATATATAATATAGGAGGAGCAGGAAAGGCGTTGGAAGAAACCACTCTTTCCAAGATAAATTCCATAAATAAAAAGACGAATATCAAGGTCTTGGCATCATTATCGTGTACAATGTGTCCTGAGGTGGTAATAGGAACACAAAAAATAGCCTCATTAAATGAAAATGTAGAGGCTGAAATGTATGATTTAATGCATTTTCCGAAGCTTAAAGAAAAGTACAAGGTTATGAGTGTGCCTTGTATGATAATTAACAACAAAGAGGTATATTTCGGAAAGAAAAGTATTGATGAAATAGCCGATTTATTGATAAAATAAAGCTATGTTTTATAGTGGTTTTAAAGGGGTGTATACTATACACCCCTTTAATGATAAGAAAACCGCTTATATTTTTGTTCATAATTTTAAAATATTTCTTATGTAATATGATAAATATGTTTATAAAGAAAGTTCCTGTAATAAATAAATTCCGCTTCATTTATAATAGGTTTGGGATAAGTCATAATGGATAAAGGAATACTTTGACAGCCCTTTTCAATCGGGGGCTGTCTGTATTCATAGTCATTATAAAAAAATCCGTTTCTTTTGTAAAAATCAATTCGTCTGATGTTTATTTCGGAATCCGGACATTCCACCTCCAACAACACCGGCTTTTTTTGTTCAGCACAAAACTTTTTTAACATTTTCTGCCCTATTCCTAAATTTCTATGTGTCATATCTACTACAAAATGTTCAATAAAAATAAATTCATTTATATCAAAGAAAGCAATAAATCCTTTTAATTTTCCGTCTTGCCCCGTTTCTTTTATTAAATCGTAACGCTTATCGTCAAACAAAGCTTTCTGCCCTTCAAAACTCCTGTACTCATCTCTTGAAAAATTTGTTTCTAACAATTCATATATTTTGTTAAAATCATAATCCATACTATCTTTTATCATAACTTTCCTTTCTAAAAAGATAAATCAAAATATGACGAGATTAACTATGTAAAAAACTATAACATAGAACGAATAAAAGGTAAATATTTACTATTGTAATTTATAAATGAAAAGTAAAGCCTTTTAAACTTGACAATAAGCCTTATTTTACATTATCATAGTAGTTGATAATGTTTTACGTAATTTAATTAAACAGCTTTATAAATCAACGGTAAATATGGCGATTATATTATGGAGGAATACTATGAGGGAAAGAGAGTCAAGGGAAAATTATTTAGAAACCATATATATCCTTAATGAAAAAAAGGGCAATGTACATTCGGTAGATGTGGCAAGAGAGCTTGGATACAGCAAACCCAGCATCAGCAGAGCCGTATCGTTACTGAAAAAAGAGGGTAAATTGGAAGTGGCTTCAGACGGAACTCTTATTCTCACCGAATCAGGTCTTGCGGAAGCGGAGGCAATTTATGAAAAACACAAGGTTCTAACAGAATTTTTGATGGTAACGGCTAAGGTGAGTTCGCCTGTGGCGGAAGAAACCGCCTGTCGTATGGAGCATATTTTATCAGAAGAGGTCTATAGAGGAATTAAAAAATTTTTGAAAAAATAAATCGATTAAAGAATGGAATCGCTTTTAAAATTCAAATTTAACAAAATTAAAACGACCGAACGCTAAGGAATTCGTTCGGTCAAGCTTTGAAAAGGAGTGCGTAAGCAAAAGTGTGCGTGCTACACAATCGCATTACACCAAATGTATACATCCAAGAGATGCTTGTTTAAGTGTTGTACCACATCTGATTGTCGATTTATTAGTTAGTCGCAACTAACTTTATGACGTAAGTATATATTATTTTTTTTCAAATGTCAAGACTTTTTTTAAAAATTTTTTTCATTTTTTAAATTTTAAATATTGAGTGTTAAAATCTCTTTATATATCAGTAAAATTTCTGTTAATTCAAGTTTTTAATCTTTGAATATATAATTCATTCTGAAAATATCAAAAAAAATATCAAAAAAAATCAGAAAAATATTGAAATTATAAAAAACCGGTGGTATACTTTAACAAAATTTTAAACGGTTAGTACTTTTTAACTTAAGGAGGAGATATTTTGGATAATACTTATGGATTGGAAAAACTTGGAATTATTAACGTTAATGAGGTTTATAGAAATTTAAAGCCGGCTGAATTGGTGGAAGCGGCTCTATTTAGAGATGAGGGGATTCTTAGTAAAACAGGAGCTTTATTGGTAAAAACCGGAAAATATACGGGCAGATCTCCCAAAGATAAATTTATAGTGGATACACCTGCGGTTCATAATGATATCAATTGGGGCAAGGTAAATGTTCCCATATCTCAGGAAAAATTTAATTTAATAAAATCTAAAATGCAGGCATTTATGCAGGATAGAGATATTTTTATAGTAGACGGCTTTGCGGGAGCGGATATTAAATGTCGCAAAAAGTTCAGAATAGTATGCGAGATGGCAAGTCAGGCTCTATTTATCACACAGCTGCTTATAAGACCTACCGAAGAAGAACTGAAGTCTTATGGGGATTCGGACTTTACTATTATTGCGGCGCCCGGCTTTAAATGTATTCCCGAGCTTGACGGTACGAATTCCGAAGCTGCCATAATTATAGATTATGAGCAAAGGCTTGTTTTAATTGCAGGCTCTCAGTATAGCGGAGAGATTAAAAAGAGTGTATTTTCCGTAATGAACTACCTGATGCCCAAAGAAAATGTGCTTCCTATGCACTGTTCAGCCAATATGGATCCGGTTTCAAAAGAAACGGCAATATTTTTCGGATTATCAGGAACCGGAAAGACCACATTATCGGCAGATCCGGGCAGAAAGCTGATAGGTGATGATGAGCACGGTTGGACGGATACCGGAGTATTTAATTTCGAGGGCGGCTGCTATGCTAAGTGTATAAACCTTGATCCTGAAAATGAGCCTGATATTTACAATGCGATTAAGTTCGGCTCTTTGGTGGAAAATGTAGTTATGGACGAGCAGACAAGAGAGTTTGACTTCTTTGACGACAGCATTACCGAAAATACGAGAGTGGGCTATCCTGTGGATTATATAAAGAACTGTGCAATACCCGGAGTAGGCGGAATTCCCAAAGTGGTTATCTTTTTAACCGCCGATGCTTTCGGAGTATTACCTCCTATAAGCAGGCTTGATGAAAATGCCGCTATGTATCATTTTATCACGGGCTTTACTTCCAAGCTTGCCGGCACCGAAAGAGGAGTGACGGAACCGCAACCCACGTTTTCAACCCTGTTCGGAGAGCCGTTTATGCCATTAAGACCGTCAATATATGCCAATATGCTCGGAGAGAGAATCAGAAAGTACGGCACAAAGGTTTATCTTGTAAATACAGGCTGGAGCGGAGGTCCTGCATCAGGGAGCGGTAAATTGGGAAGCAGAATGAAATTAAAATACACAAGGGCTATGATTACGGCGGCACTTAATGGAGAGATAGAGAAAGCTGAATACAGGCACGATGATATATTTAATGTAGATGTACCGCAGTCCTGTCCTGATGTACCGTCTGAGATTATGAATCCTAAGAACACTTGGGAGGATAAATCCGCTTATGATGAAATGGCTAAAAAATTGGCTAAAATGTTCTATGATAATTTCTCTACAAATTATCCGGAGGTTGAAAGCAATATAGCAAATGCCGGACCTAAATCATGAATACTGAAATAGAGAGAAGATTTTTATTGAATAACGACTCTTTAAAATCTCTTAATATAGATTTTAAAGAGTTGAAAAGTTATGAGATTATTCAGGGCTATTTAAATGTAAATCCCGCTATCAGAGTCAGAAAGAAAAATGATAAATATTATTTTTGCATAAAAAGCGGTATGGACAATAAAGAAAACGACATCTTTAAAAGGGCGGAATACGAAATAGAGATAAGCCTTGATGTATTTAATTCTTTATTAAAAAAATGTGACGGTATTATATTGGAAAAATCAAGATATATTTTGCCTTATAAATGCGGCAATGATTATTATAATATAGAGATTGATGTTTTCCATAAAGATTATGACGGACTTATAATAGCGGAGATAGAATTTCCAAGCATTGATTCCGCAAGAAGCTTCATACCTCCCGATTTTTTATATAAGGAGATAACGGGAATTAAAAGATACTCAAATGCAGATTTATCTGTTGACAAAAATAAGATTCTATAGGAGATTTCCTTAGGGTCTTATTTTTTAGCTCCATATTATGATAACAATTTGTAAAAATCCTTTATATATGATAGTATATTGTGAAATTATTTTTTGGTAAAAAAGGAGTAGTGTATGACAGATAGGAAAAAACCGGAGCTGTTAATGCCGGCAGGCTCGCTTGACGTATTAAAAACGGCTGTGAATTACGGTGCCGATGCGGTTTATATCGGAGGGGATTATTTCAGCCTGCGTGCAAATGCTAAGAATTTCAGCCTTGAGGAAATGAAAGAGGGGCTTTACTATGCACATTCTCGTGGGAGAAAAGTTTATCTTACCGCCAATATTTTCGCACATAATGATGACATAAAAAAGGCTGAAGAATTTTTTGACGAGATTAAAGCCTTATCATTTGATGCACTGATAATGTCCGATCCGGGTCTTTTTATGATGGCAAG
>CAUUFM010000016.1:0-13124 GCA_963544505.1 uncultured Lachnospiraceae bacterium
ATAAAGGAGGTTTTTGATGGGAAAATACGCATTAAAGAGGATATTGGGAGCAATCCCGTTATTGATTGCCATATCCTTTTTAGTATTTATATTCATACATCTAATCCCCGGAGATCCTGCAAGACAGATAGCGGGAAAGGACGCTACAAGTGCCGATGTGGCACTGGTTCGTCATCAGTTAGGACTTGACAAGCCGCTTTTAACACAGTATGCAGACTATATGAAAGGACTTTTTACAGGCGATTTGGGCAACTCCATAAAGAACGGAAAGACGGTTGCGGATACCATTATTCCCTGTCTTAAGCCTACAGTTATGTTGACAGTAACTTCTATGATATGGGCAGGGATTTTCGGTGTGTTTTTAGGGATTATATCGGCGGTAAAGAGAGGAAAGGTGCTTGATTATTTGGGTATGCTTATCGCTATTTCAGGCATATCTCTCCCATCTTTTTGGCTGGGACTTGAGCTTATACAGATATTTTCAGTGAAACTTAAGATGTTCCCTACGGCGGGATTAAACGAGATAGGTTCTTATGTGTTGCCCTCGCTTACTATGGGAGCGGGTATAATGGCTGTTTTAGCAAGGTTTTCGCGTTCATCAATGTTGGAATCCTTAAAAGAGGACTATGTGCGAACGGCAAGAGCCAAAGGCTTGGGAGAATATTTTGTAATAATGAACCACGCCTTTAAAAACTCTTTAATTGAGATAGTGACGGTCGGAGGATTGCAGATAGGAGGCTTGTTGTCGGGTTCCGTTATGGTGGAAACAGTATTTTCAATACCGGGTCTTGGAAGATTGCTTGTAGATTCTATCAATTTCAGAGATTATAAGGTTGTACAGGCATTGCTCCTTTTTTTCTCATTTGAATATATAGTAATAAACCTTATAGTAGATCTTTTGTATGGACTCATCAACCCCAAGGTCAGATATAGTTAGGAGGTGTTTTTATGTCTGAAATTAAAGAAAATATCAATAATTTTAATGACAGTGAGGCGCTTCCGGAGGCAAAGAGCAGGTTCAAAGAGTTTATAAAAAAATTTGCCAAGAGAAAGACTGCTGTCGCAGCTTTTTTTGTGATAGTATTATTGCTTGTTGTAGCGGCTTTAGGACCGCATATCGCACCCTTTGATCCTAATCAGGCGGATTATGATAATTTACTTGCCGCACCGAATTCAAAGCATATCTGGGGTACCGACGAGTTCGGAAGAGATATATTCAGCAGATTGCTTGTAGGCACAAGATTATCATTATTATCCGCATTGTTTGCTACAATAGTCGGAACTGCAATAGGTATAGTATTAGGTCTTCTTGCAGGATATTACGGCGGAATAGTGGATTCCCTCGTGATGAGGGGGAGCGACATTCTGTTCGCATTTCCCGACATTTTGCTTGCAATAGCAATAGTAGCGATTATAGGTCCGGGTATGATAAATGTAATTATTGCAGTGGCTGTGTTCACCGTGCCGTCATTTGCAAGAATTATAAGAAGTGCGACCCTGTCGGTAAAAGAGGCGGCATATATAGAGGTTGCAAGGTCGATAGGTTGCAAGAACTCTCGTATTTTATGGGTGCATATAGCTCCGGGAACGGTTCAGTCGATGATAGTTAATTTTACGATGAGGGTGGGAACTGCGATTCTTGCCGCATCTTCTTTAAGCTTTTTAGGCTTTGGAGCTAATGTTACGGAGCCTGACTGGGGTGCTATGCTCTCTCAAGGCAGAAATTATCTTAATACGGCACCTTATATTGTGTTATTTCCGGGTGCTTTGATATTTATTACCGTTTTGGCTTTCAACCTGTTAGGTGACGGTCTGAGAGATTCTTTAGATCCGAAGCTGAACTAAGGAAAGGGGATAAGATGTCTGAAAAACTTTTAGAGGTCAGGAATTTAAGTACTCAGTTTAAGAAAGATAAGTCTTGGATAACTGCAATTAACAATGTATCATTCACCATAAACAAAGGAGAAATATTAGGGCTTGTGGGAGAGTCCGGCTGTGGAAAGTCCGTAACCTCATTATCCATTATGAGATTGTTGCCGCCTCAGATGAGCAGAATTAAAAACGGAGAGGTGATATTTAACGGGGATAATATCTTAAAATATAAGAATGCCGATATGAGAAATATCAGAGGGCATAAAATATCTATGATTTTTCAAGAGCCTATGAACTCGTTAAATCCCTGTATGAGAATAGAACATCAGCTGACAGAGGCTATATTATTGCATAATAATATATCAAGAGCTGAGGCGAAAACTATAGCCAAAAATGCTTTAAGTATGGTAGGCATACCTGAAATAGACACCTGTATGAGCAGTTATCCCCATCAGCTCTCAGGAGGAATGTGCCAGAGAGTGATGATAGCTATGGCTATGTCCTGTGAGCCGGATTTATTGATAGCGGACGAGCCTACGACGGCGCTTGATGTGACTATACAGGCACAGATTCTGGAGCTGATGGAAGAGATAAGACAGAAGAAAAATACCGGGATACTTATGATTACCCACGATTTAGGAGTGGTAGCCGGTATGTGTCAAAGAGTGATTGTGATGTATGCGGGGCAAGTAGTGGAAGAGGCTGAAGTAAAAGATCTTTTTGAAAATCCTATCCACCCTTACACAAAGGGGCTTATAGCCTCCGTTCCCAAGCTGTACAGTAATATAAAAAAGCTTCCGTCCATTAAAGGAAGTGTCCCCGATTTATCGGCGATGCCGCCCGGCTGTCGATTCGCTCCAAGATGTGATACGGCGACGGACAGGTGTAAAAAAGAAGAGCCGAAGCTTATTTCAGCAGAGGATACAAAAGGGCGATTTGTTCGATGCCATTTGGCAGGGCATAAGGAGGAGGCTTAAATGGAAAATAAAGAAACACTGGTATCTGTAAAAAACCTTGTAAAGACTTTTACGGTAAAAAAGGGACTTTGGGGGAAGAAAAAGTTTGTTCACGCCGTGAATGATGTGAATTTTGACATATACAGGGGCGAAACCTTTTCTCTTGTGGGTGAATCGGGCTGCGGTAAATCTACTACAGGGCGTCTGATAGATAATCTTTTAACACCTGATGAGGGAGAAATATATTTTTGCAATAATAAGATATCAAACTTGAGTCAAAATGAAATGCGTCCTTTAAGATCTGATATACAGATGATTTTTCAGGACCCCTACGGTTCTTTAAATCCCAGAATAAAGGTACAGGATTTGATAGCTGAGCCGCTGTTAATACACACCGATATGACACATAAGGAGCGACAGAAAAAGGTTTATGAGCTGCTTAATGAGGTGGGATTAAGAGCGAGCCACGCCGACAGATATCCTCACGAATTCTCAGGCGGACAGCGTCAAAGAATAGGAATAGCGAGGGCTTTGACTGTAGAGCCTAAGCTTATAATAGCAGATGAGCCGGTATCCGCACTTGACGTATCTATTCAGGCGCAGGTATTAAATTTATTACAGAGCCTACAGGAAAAGTACAAGCTGACATATCTGTTTATCTCTCACGATTTAAGTGTGGTGGAAATGATATCCGACAGAATAGCTGTTATGTATCTGGGTACAATAGTGGAAATGGCGGATAAAAAGGAGCTTTATAAAAATCCTAAACACCCTTATACTAAAGCACTTTTATCGGCAGTTCCGATACCTGACCCTAATATAAAACAAAAAAGGATATTGCTTAAAGGAGATTTGCCGAGCACTACTAATTTGCCAAGCGGCTGTCTGTTTAATACCAGATGCGAATATTGCAAGGATATATGTAAGGAGGAAAGACCGAAAGAGGTACTGTTTGACAACGAGCATATGGTAAAATGCCATTTTGCGGATTTATTTTAACTTAGAATAGAAGGTAATTATGTTTTTAGAAAAAAATTCAGCAAATATCGAATTTGCATATAATAAAAGAAGAGATTTATTAAAGCATTATGATACTATAGATAAGAAAATCAATACTCTTGACGAAAAATTGCAGATTTTAGTGAAATACTTATATGCCTATATGCCTATAAGCGATACTGTAAATTATGAGTTCGATATATTTTCGGACTATGCCGAGCATAGTTTGTTCCTGTTTGAGAGTTATGATTATGTAAGAGAACTGCCGGAAGAAATATTTTTGGAATATGTGCTTTTTCACAGGGTAAATGATGAGGAAATAAGGAGCTGCCGTAAAACATTTTATGACAGTCTGACCGACTTTTTAGGAGATGAAAAAGGGCTTGACAGGGTGCTTAGAGCCAATTTTTGGTGTGCTAAGGAGATAACCTATCAGGCTTCAGATGACAGGACTTCATCGGCTGTAGCCGTTTATAACAGGGGCAGGGGCAGATGCGGCGAAGAGTCCGTATTTTTTGTGCAGTCTTTAAGGAGCATAGGTATACCCTCAAGACAGGTCTATGCACCTAAATGGTCGCATTGTGACGATAATCACGCGTGGGTAGAGGTTTATAATGAGGGAGAATGGCATTTTTTAGGTGCTGCGGAGCCTCAGAGCATAATAGATTTCGGCTGGTTCAATAATGCGGCATCAAGGGCTATGATGGTACATTCAAGATGTTTCGGGCTTTCTATGCCGAGTGATGATATTATAGGGACGGATAATGAGGTGAAGCTGTTAAATCAGCTATCAAGATATGCAAAAAACACTTCGCTTATGGTAAAGGTGCTTGACGGGAACTATAAGCCTGTAAAATATGCTACAGTGACATTTTCCGTAATAAACTACAGCCATTTTATGCCTATAGCAAGGACTCTAACAGATGAAAACGCAGAGGCACATATTAATATTGGGCTTGGTTGTGTTAAAATATCGGTTCATATAGATAATTTGGTAAGTGAGGCTATAATAAATACTGAAAAATTAAGTGATGTATATATAGTCCTTGATAGAGGGCTTGACAGCCTGTATAACATAGATGAGAGTGTTTTTTTTGCACCTGTAGGCAGCCCTTTTAACAGCAAAAGACCCGATAGAAATGAGGCGAAATATGCGGCTTTAGAGTTTGAAAAACTTTCGGTTTTAAGAGAAGAGAAGATAAACGGTTTTAAAAACATTGATATAGATAGGTTTTTATCCGAGTATGGTAATAATAAATGCGCTGCTATGCTCTTAGATGTTTTGTCTAAGAAAGATTTAACAGATGTAACATTTGAGGTATTAAAGGAGCAGATAGAATATACACAAGACTATTTGCTGACTTATGAAGATGATATTTTTGCGAAATATATTTTAAATCCCAGAATATCAGATGAGGTTTTAAGACCTTATAAGAGCTTTATTTTAGACTTTTTTGATGATGAAAAGATAAAAGAATTTAAAAAAGCTCCTTATCTTGTATGGAAATGGGTGAATGAGAATATAAGCGATGATGCAGACTTGAGCAAACAGCTATACCTGTTACCTGTATCGGTTCTTAAAATAAGGAGGGCAGGTTTAAGAGATAAGAAAATTTTAACGGTGGCGATATTAAGGAGTATCGGAATCGCATCTTTATTAAATCCCGTGCAGGAGGTTGTTGAATATTATGAAAACGGTTTATTTAAGCCGATTTATGATGTTCCTTTCGGGAACCTGATAATAGAAAAGGACGAAGAATATAACTGTCCTTATCTGCAAGGCTACAGCATTACAAGGATAAATGATAGCTGCGATGATGAGCTTATAGACATATCAGGCATTGAATTTACGGGCAATATACTTAAGCTTAAGCTGATGACCGGCACATACAGACTAGTCACCTCTACAAGACTTGGAAACGGGGATCAGGTATTCTATCAGAGAATATTGAATATAAAAACTGACAGCGATACAAGAACTGCACTTAATTATCATAAGTTAACCGAAGATGAAATGCTGGTAAAGTTTGATTTACCTGTAATATATTTCAAAGAACCCTTTAAGGACAATGAAATTTCAAGCAGTGAGCTGTTAAAATCAGGCAAAAATATCTATTTTTATTTAGAGGAGGGCAGGGAGCCTACAGAGCATATCTTAAACGAGATAAATATAAGATATGATAAATATAAGGAGATAGAAAAGCAAATAGTATTTATAGTACGTTCGGAAAAGACGCTGAATGATGAAAACATAAGCGTTATTTTAAAACGTTTTCCTGAAATAACGGCAGTAATTGATGAGGACTTTTCAAATCTTGAAGCTGTTGGCAGAGGAATGTATGCGGATTATGAAAAACTGCCGTTTATATTTATGCTTGATAAGGAACATAGCGGAATTTTTGCAACATCAGGCTATAATCCGGGCAGTGCCGATATAATTTTAAATGTTATCAATCTGTAAAATAAGACAAAAAAGCAGATTGATGGTTGCTGAGTTTGCCTATACGAAAGTAAACTTTCATATAGGCAAGCTACAGCTAACCGTATTATGTTTACAATAATTCTTTAAGCTTATCTATGTCCTCAATTTTTGTGGACCAAGATGTAACAAATCGCACAGCGGTATGATTTTCGTCAATTTTTTCCCAAAAGCCGAATTTTACATCTTTTTCAAGTTTTTTGATAAAAGAGTCCTCAAATATCACATATTGTTGGTTGCTTGGAGAGTCGATATATAATCTATGACCCTTTTCAATAAAAACCTTTTTCAGATACATTGCCGTTTCTATAGTGTGTTTTCCTATTTCAACATACAGGTCATCTGTAAACAGAGTATCGAACTGCATACCTATAAGCCATCTTTTCGCAAGTAAAGCCCCGTGCTGTTTAATAAGTGTATCAAAATATTTAGGGGTGTTCTTTTTAGTGAATACCACAGCCTCACCGAATAGAGTTCCGCATTTTGTTCCGCCGATATAAAACACATCACAGTATCTTGCTATGTCCTTTAATGTAAGGTCGCAGGTTTCACAGGCAAGTGCGTATATCAATCTTGCGCCGTCAATAAATAAGGGAATTTCATATTTTCGGCATACCTCGTATATGGCTTTAAGCTCTGATTTTGAATAGATTGTTCCAAGCTCTGTAGGCAAGGAAATATAGACCATTCCGGGATAAACCATATGGTGTTTTGTCGGATCTGCATAAAATACTCTTAAGTATTCTCCTAAATCTGATGCTTCAAGCTTTCCTGATTTATTAGGTAGCGTGATTATTTTATGACCGGTGTACTCTATCGCTCCCGCCTCGTGCACATTTATATGCCCTGTATCCGGTGAAATCACTCCCTCACAGTCATTAAGCATTGTGGCTATTATTATTGAATTGGTCTGAGTTCCGCCTACCAGCATATGAATATCCGCACTGTCAACTCCGCAGATTTCAGCGATTTTCTCTTTTGCACTATCACAATATTTGTCGTTTCCATAACCGGAAGTAGCATCAAGATTTGTATCTATCAGTCTTTGTAATACTTTTTTATGAGCTCCTGTATTGTAGTCATTTTCAAATGAAATCATCAAAGCACCCTCCTTATTTTTGGTTTAATAGAATTGCATAAATATTACATTAAATAAGTGTATTAGTCAAATCTTTATGCAAAAAATATTTTAAAACAAACAATAGGCATATAAGAAGCTCCTTATTTCTTCTCACATACCTATTGTCATCATTTCACGATTGTTATTATCCCTGATGAATTGCACCTGTAGGGCAAAGACCTTCACAAGTTCCGCAATCAATGCAAGCACCCGCATCAATATTGAATTGTGTGTCTCCTTGAGATATTGCACCTGTAGGGCATTCACCTGCGCACGCACCGCAGCTTACACAAGTGTCATTTATTACATATGCCATTTGTATTTCCTCCTTTTTCAAAGCACTTTTCAAGCTCAATATTATTGTAGTATATAAAATAGAAATAAACAAGACGAATTATTGCGAAATTTGTATAAAATAAGGCACAAACAGCTGTTTTTGACATTAGTTTAAGCTAACTTTCTCCCAAAATTTAAATTAAAGTTGTAAAACTGCTGTTTTTTTGATATTATTTATTATGTTTTTATTTTGAAATAGGAGGAAGGCTGTAGGTAAATGGCTTAATAATGTTATGGAAAAGTATGGAGTGAATGAATTAAGGAAAATGTTTTTGGATTTTTTTGAAAGCAGGAAGCATTTAAAAATGAAAAGTTTTTCTTTAATTCCTCAAAATGATAATTCTTTATTACTTATAAATTCGGGTATGGCACCCTTAAAGCCTTATTTTACGGGTGCGGTTATTCCTCCGAGTAAAAGGGTGGTCACCTGTCAAAAATGTATCAGAACCGGCGATATTGAAAATGTGGGAAAAACCTCAAGACACGGGACTTTCTTTGAAATGCTCGGTAATTTTTCTTTCGGAGATTATTTCAAGAAGGAAGCGATTAATTTTTCTTGGGAATTTTTGACTGAGATTGTGGGTTTGGATAAGGACAGGTTGTATCCGTCAATTTATCAAGATGATGAAGAGGCTTTTGAGATTTGGAATAAGGATATGGGGATTCCTTCCGAGAGGATTTTCAGATTCGGCAAGGAAGACAATTTTTGGGAGCACGGTGCAGGACCTTGCGGACCTTGCTCTGAAATCTATTATGACAGAGGAGAAAAATACGGGTGTGGTGACGTAAATTGTACCGTAGGCTGTGAATGTGACAGATATATGGAGATATGGAACAACGTATTTACGCAGTTTGAAAGCGACGGAGCCGGCAATTATACCGAACTTGTTCAAAAGAATATTGATACCGGAATGGGCTTGGAGAGATTAGCCGTTATTGTACAGGACGTGGATTCGATATTTGATGTGGATACCGTAAAGATTTTAAGAGATAAGGTATGTCTGATTGCAGATAAAAAATACAATGAGGATATGAAAGATGATATTTCAATAAGACTTATAACCGACCATATCAGATCCTCAACCTTTATGATATCAGACGGAATTATGCCTACCAATGAGGGCAGAGGCTATGTTTTGAGACGTTTAATAAGAAGAGCGGCAAGACACGGACATATGCTTGGAATACAAAAGGGCTTTTTGAAAACATTGGCACAGGTTGTGATAGATAATGCCAAGTCGGGTTATCCTGAGCTTTATGATAAAAGGGAGTTTATTTTACAGGTTCTTCAAATGGAAGAGGATAAATTTAACAAGACCTTAACTCAAGGCCTTACTATACTTGAAGATATGATAAAAAATGTAAAGGACGGTATATTGTCGGGGGCTGACGCATTTAAGCTGTATGATACATACGGTTTTCCGATTGAGCTTACGGGGGAAATCCTTGAGGAGCATAAAATCCGCATTGATGAAGCGGGATTTAGGGAAAATATGGAAGTTCAAAGGAGGAAAGCCAGAGAGGCAAGGGCGGTCAGCAACTACAGCGGCTGTGATGCTACGGTGTATGATCTGCTTGATCCGGCTCTTGAAAGCAACTTTGTTGGCTATGACAGACTTGAAAATGAGGGAAAAATAATCGGAATTGTAGGAGAAGACAGCCTGCTTGATACATTAAATGAGGGTGAGAACGGCTCTATAATCACTGATATCACCTGCTTTTATTCTACTATGGGAGGTCAGGAGGGTGATTCCGGTTATATAATCACTGAAAATTCAAGCTTTAAGGTAAATTCCTGTATAAAGATATCTGATAAAAAAATAGCTCATATAGGCAGTGTCGTTAAGGGAATGTTCAGGGTAAATGACTGTGTAAAGCTTCTTGTTGATGAACAAAAACGAGATGCCACCTGTAAAAATCACAGTGCGACACATCTGTTACACAGGGCTTTAAAAGAGGTGCTTGGAGAACACGTGGAGCAAAAAGGCTCTTTAGTCACCGATAAGAGATTGAGATTTGATTTTTCCAATTTCTCCGCAATGACCGATGAGGAGCTGAAAAAGGTTGAAGATTCGGTAAATAGAGAAATCAACAAAAAGCTTGACGTAAAGACCGATATTATGAGTATAGATGATGCAAGGAATAAGGGAGCGGTGGCACTTTTTGGAGAAAAATATTCAAATATGGTGCGTGTGGTATCTATGGGTGATTTTTCTATGGAGCTGTGCGGAGGAACACATATATCAAACACGGGAGATATCGGCAGAATAAAGATTTTATCGGAGGTCGGAATCGCATCGGGGGTTCGCAGAATAGAGGCTTTAACGGGCGATGAGGTAATAAAATATTATGAAAATATTGAAAATACATTAAATGAAATCTGTTCGGTATTAAAATGCACAGGAGAAACCGTTTCTGAAAAGGCGAAGCATATATTATCGGAAAACAAGGCTCTTAAAGAGGAAATAGAAAATCTTAAAAACGAAAATGCCAAGGCAATGCTCGGCAACATAAAAGATAAGGTTAAGAAAATAAACGGAGTAAACGTTCTGGTCGAAGAACTTAAAGATCTTGATATGGACTCTATCAGAAATGTGGCGGACGATATAAAAAACAATTTAAAAGATGTAATTATAGTACTCGGCAGCAGTCTTGATACAAAGACCGGAATTTTTGTAACTGTGAGTAAGGGAATGGAAAATAAGGTATCTGCTAAAAATCTGATTAAGAAGATTGCTCCTTTAATAAAGGGCGGCGGCGGCGGAAATGATTTGTCGGCTCAAGCCGGAGGAAAAGATGCCGGAGGGCTTAAAACGGCACTAAGTGAGGCTTTGAAATTTATAAATGAGCTGTTATAAGATTTTTGATGATAAAAATGTAAAAAAAAATATAAAAATGGCTGTTATTTTTGCAGGCGGTGATATTGATAAGGATTTTGCCGATAAAATTATGCAAAATAACAGCTTTGATTTAATAATAGCTGCGGATTCGGGACTTGATACTATAAACATTTTAGGCGTTTTTCCTGATTATATTGTGGGAGATTTTGATTCAGTAAGCGACCGCTCTTTGATATCCGCTTATGAAAAAAGAGGAAGTAAGGTCTTAAGGTTTTCTGAAGATAAAGATTTTACAGATACACAGTTGGCGTGTGAAACAGCCGTAGAACAGGGGGTTTCGCATTTGGTTATCTTAGGTGCGACAGGAAACAGAATTGATCATATGTTATGTAATTTTAATTTAATTGCAAAGCTGAATGAAAGAAATGTAGAGGGTGTCATCATTGATAAGAGCAATAAAATTTATGTGCTTTCAGACGGTGAGCATTTGATTGAAGCAAAGAATGTATTTGGAGAGTACATATCATTTATGCCGATAGATGATATTGAGGAATTTTCTTTGAGCGGTTTTTTGTATAATTTGGATAAGGTATATTTAGCAAGAGACACGACGTTAACCGTAAGTAACGAATTGTTAAATGAGAAAGCCGGGATTAACATTAAAAAAGGAAGAATTTTGGTTATAGAAAGTAAAAATTGATAAATAATTGTTAAATAAGTATTAAAATATTATTTATTTTTTTGCATAAATATCTTGCATATTTAACATAGTTTTGGTATAGTGATAGGGTATTAGGGTATTAATTAATTTTTTGTGAAATTTATCAGTTGTATTTAAGTTAGGAGAGTAATTGTGGATAATATTTTTGGGAATACAATACCGTTACAACAGGCATCTCTCGGGTTTATATGGGATAAGATGAAGCTTCATATGCACAATGTATCCAATGCCAACACACCGGGCTATAAGAGTAAATTTATTACCTTTGATGAAGAATTTAGAAACAGGATAACGATGGAGCACAGAAAAGGTGGCGGAATTAGTGATTATAACAGGGTAATCAGGACACAAACACCCACATTGCATTATACGAAGAATCAGAGTGCAAGACTTGACGGAAATAACGTTGATATGGATACTGAACAGATAGAAATAGCAAGAAGTGCATATCATTATAATTTCTTGATAAAATCAATAAATAGCGATATAACAAGATTGCGTACGGCTATTAAGGTAGGAGGCTGATTATGAGTTTTTTTGATCCAAACTTTATTGTACCTTTTAACAACGAATATTCAAGAGTGAAAGGTTTAAATTCAAAAGACAATTCGTTTTTTGATTATATGATTGAACCTGCGGATAAAAGGCTTAAAGATGATTCCGGTTTTCAAAGTATTTTTAAAACCGCAGTCCAAAATGTGATCGATACGGATCACGATTATACAAATAAGCAATATTTACTGGCTACAGGACAGATAGACAATGTAGCTGATGTAACGATTGCAGGGAGCAAGGCTCAATTAGCTGTAGACCTCTTGGTGCAACTTAGAAATTCGGCGTTGAGTGCTTATAATGAGATACTTAGAATTAATGTATAAGTGCGGTAATAAAAATAACTTAAGGATGGCTTGATGACTATGTTAGACAATATAAAGAACTTTATTGCGAGATTTACGAGGCGAACCTTAATAATTGCTGCATCTGTCATACTCGGAATTTTAGTGCTGGCTATAGTTGTTTCGATAGTATTAAACGGTGCAGGCTCGGCATACAGTACTCTTTTTTCCAAGGTCAGCGGAGAAGATGCTTCCAATATAATTCGCCTTTTGGGAGAAAACAACATAGGATATAAGTATGAGGACGACGGAGATATATTGGTCAGCAAAAATAACCACGACAGAGCTATGGCTATTGTAGCTGCAAGCGGATATCCGAATACCGGTTTTGCCTATGAGATTTCAGGAAGAGCCAACAGTATGTCTACAGATTCGGTTCAAAAAAGATATGAATTGTATGATTTACAGGATAGAATAGCGGCTACAATAAGAATGTTCGACGGCGTACAGGATGCAAAGGTGACTATAGCTCTTTCAGAGGAGAACAGATATGTTCTCAGTGAAGATGAAGATATTCCGGCTACAGCGTCCGTGTTTGTAAAAATGGTGGGCGGCGGAGCGCCGAAGCCCGGACAGGTGGCGGCTATTCAGAGATTTTTGGCTACCAGTATTCGCGGTGTCGCTATGGAAAATGTAGCGGTAATAGACGGAAACGGCAATGATGTATCCGTAGTGCTTGACGACGACACAAAGAACAGTCAAAGATCCCCGGAGGATCTCACCAATGCCGCTATGATAAAATCCGATATGGAAAAGATGGTGGAAAGACACGTGGCGGATAATGTATTATCCGTGTTCAATTCCATTTACGGTACCGGCAATGTTCGAGTTGCGGCAAAAGCTAAGGTGAATATGCAGAGCGTAATGAGAGAAAGCATTACCTACAGCGTTCCCGAAAAGATAAA